>DKVC01000071.1:0-1123 GCA_002490995.1 Lachnospiraceae bacterium UBA7188 | reverse complement strand
ACCGCCAGCCAGGTACTTTCCCGGAGACACCACTGTAAATCCTGGTAATCTACAGTATACCGGGCTGTTTATGCCAAGATTATGGCTGGCTGTCTTTCGTTATGCATTCTTCATCAGCTCTCGCAGGGACGGCGCACTGCCTCTTTCTCCTGGTACTTATACGGGATACAGAATTCCTTATGCCCCAGTAATTCCCCTTTTGTCCTGCGGCCTCCGCAGACCTGGCTGATATAGCCTGCCAGCTGTGCTGTGGTCTCTTCCAGAGTAGATTTTCCTTCCAGCACAAGCCCGGCGTCAAAGTCCATATCCCCTTCCATCCTCCTGTAAGTCTCGTGATTCCCCGTGACCTTTACCACCGGCGCCACGGCGCTGCCTGTCACGTTTCCCCGCCCTGTTACCAGTATGGTCAGATGACAGCCGCAGCTGATCAGCGCCGTCAGTCCCTCGTTATCATTGGGGTTTGTGATGCCGAACTGCATAAAATGGGGATCCGGCGTAGTGTCAAGGAGCCACAGGCCTTTTTCCGGCGGAACCGTCGCTGTCTTCAGCACTCCTTTTATGGGCTTTGTGCCGCTTTTGGCCAATGCACCCATGCTTTTCTCCTCTATGGTGGTCAGGCCTCCTGCAAAATTTCCCGGGCTGACGGAATACTGCTGAACGCTTCTGCAATAAGCCAGGGCTTTGTCATAGGTCCAGGACAGCTCTTCCTTCACTTTTTCATCAGCAGCCCTCTCCAACAACAGCCCCTTAAGCCCCACGGCCTCCACAATCTCTTCAAAGACAGGCGTTCCGCCCATCTCCACCAGCACGTCGAAAAACCTTCCCACCGTCACATTTCCCGCAAGGCCGCTGGTAAAATCACTGCCTCCGCACTCGGCTCCCACAATCAGATCCCGAAATCCCATAGCCTCCTTTGGTGTGTCCTTCAGCTTTTCCAGCATGTCCAGGACCATTTCCACACCCTTCGCGATGCTCTGCGCCGTTCCGCCGTTCTCCTGAATGAGGAGATACGCCGCTTCCCTTCCCCGTGCTGCCGCAGCTTCAGCCAGGCGCTCCGCTCTGGTATACTCGCACCCCAGCCCCACCGCCAGCACTGCACCTATAGTAAACGACATAAATAATT
>DKVC01000275.1:34622-35074 GCA_002490995.1 Lachnospiraceae bacterium UBA7188 | reverse complement strand
TTTTAATATCTTTAACTATTCTATACTATTTATTCACATATTGCAAGAGGATTTTTCCCTTTTGCACATTTTGGCAAATATGCTGACTCTGGGTAGTCATTTTCTCGATTATATGTAACAAAATGCTGTTTTTGGAACAGATTTTGCAGGTTTTTCTGCCTTTTGGCTCCAAAAATTATGTCTGATGCCATATCACAAAGTATATATTTCTGAATATGGCGCATAAAATAAAAGCAGTAAGCTGCCAGGCGTGACAATTGGACAGCTTTGTTTGCTATTATCTTCTTAATCTTGTGTCATATAAAGAAATCATTTTCCCGCAACCCTGCATTTTTCCTGCTTATTTCTATTTCCATAACTGTATTATGTGCTTTATATAATGATAATGTATATACTGAAAATCATTTACTCCAAGGAAGATTATTACCAAAAAAGTTCGCCTTACTTGCATA
>DKVC01000275.1:23017-34328 GCA_002490995.1 Lachnospiraceae bacterium UBA7188 | reverse complement strand
ACTTGCATATAAGGCGAACTTTTTCTTATTTCTAAATGACTTCTCCTGACTCTGTCTCTGAAAATTTTACGGCTTCAGTATTTACTGCTTCAGTATTATCAGTATTTACGATGAGCGGATCTAAAAGAACCTTTTTAAACATTTATGTGCACAACATATTGTTTTTATGCGCACACCATGATAGAATAATCATAAAATATAGAGTGGAGGTAATTACAATGGCTACTAAAGTAAGTACGAATCTCAGCCTGGATCCAGACCTTAAAAAACAGGCAATTGATCTTTTCGCTGATCTTGGCATGGATCTTTCCACTGCCATCTCCGTGTTTCTCCGGCAGGCTGTGCGCATCCAGGGTTTTCCCTTCGCAATCACCCGGGAATCTCCTAATGCGGAAACCATAGCTGCCATAAACGAGTATTATGAAATGAAAGAGCACCCTGAACAGTACAAACGGTATTCCTCCTTTCAGGAAGGCTTGGCAGAGGTACTTGCCGATGCTTGATATCGTTTTCTCAAATCGTTTCAAACGGGATCTTAAGCTTTTGGCAAGGCGAGGGGTTAATTTTGCCCTTCTTGATGAAATAGTGAGCAAGCTCGCAAATGGCCAGAAGCTTGAACCCCAAAACAAGGATCATTCCCTCACCGGCAACTATACAGGTTTTCGTGAATGCCATATCCAGCCAGACTGGCTTCTGGTATACCGCATTAATGAAGACAAACTTTTTCTCTTTCTGTCCCGTACAGGATCCCATTCTGATCTGTTTTAACGTTCATTTAAAGTCTTCGAAAGACGGATTTTTTAGATACACATTATTTACAATTCCGAGACATCCGCGTTATACTTACCTTATAGACTGAAAAGGAAATGAAAAAACGGGGGAAAACAAATGGAAGACAAAAAAATCCTGATTATAGAAGACGAAAAACCCATAGCGGACATTCTGAAGTACAGCTTCGAAAAGGAGGGCTTCCAGGTACAGTGCGCACACACCGGCAGTGAAGGCTTCTCCGCCGCCTGCCAGGAATCTCCCGACCTGGTGCTGTTAGACTGGATGCTGCCGGATATCAGCGGCGTGGATGTCTGCCGGATGCTTACCGAGCGTTACCGGATTCCCATTATCATGCTCACTGCCAGAGGCACCGTGGAGGACAAGCTCTACGGACTGGAATCCGGGGCCGACGATTATATCACCAAGCCCTTCGATCTGCGGGAGGTTGTTGCCAGAGTGCGGACGATTCTGCGCCGTTTTGACAAATCTCAGGGAAAGGATACCGATGACCAGCTGTGCTGCGGCTCTCTCACCATATCGGAACGGGAGCATTGTGTGTATCGCGACGGTGTCCTCCTGAGCCTGACGCCAAAGGAATACGAGCTCCTGGTCTGCTTCCTGAAGCACCCCCGCCAGGTTTTTACCAGGACAGCGCTGTTAGACCAGATATGGGGCTATGATTTCGCCGGAGATACCAGGACTGTGGACATCCATGTCCAGCGCATCCGGAAGAAAACCGGGCTGGAGGACTCTCTGGTGACTGTCTTCGGAGTGGGGTACAAATATGTCCCAGGCTAAAGGAACCTATCGATTCGGAATCCGCCGGCAGATGACGCTGGTTCTCCTGCTTCTGTTTGTAGCCGGAGGCTGTATCCTCTACGGCAGCATTCATGCCAGGCTTCAGCAAAATCTGGAAGAACAGATTGTCCGGGAGCTGCAGAACCGCCAGGAGAATACCCTTATTTATATACGGCAGCTTTTGATGCTCCAGAATGCCAATAACGATGCGGAAGGCTACCGGCAGATTTCGGAAGATATCGTCCAGGAGCTGAAGCCTCTGGGAGGAAGGAATTTCTGCGTACTGGATACCGACGGCCGGTATCTCGCCGGCAGTTCCCAGCTTCCGGAGGAGGGCAGCGGCAACGATCTGCGCCAGGCCCTGGAGGGGAATGCCGCATTTACCATGACCTGGCCGGACTCCGACAGTATGTTGGTTTATTTTTCCATGCCCGTGGTAATTGAGGAGCGGACTCTCGGCATAATACGCTATCGTCTGGACACATCCCAGATGTTTTCCCAGGTAAACAGAAGTGAACATCTGGTCTATCAGACAACTGCCGCCGTATTTGCGTTTATTTTCATATTGCTGGCTTTCTTTATCAACAGGCTTCTGGTACCCGTGTGGAAGCTGACCGAAATTTCCCGGCAGGTCGTGCGGGATTTGTCCAGGGAAGAGGTAAATATGCAGATGCTTGCCCAACTGGCTGACTCCGGCCGCCGGGATGAGGTGGGCGAGCTGTCCAGGAACTTCAGCGTAATGCTGGAAATGATCGGCTCCCAGTTCGAGAAAATGCAGGCGGACAAGGATCAGATTGTCAAGCTGCTGGGCAGCCGTCAGGAATTCTACAATAATATGACCCACGAGCTGAAAACGCCCCTCACCACCATCCAGGGCTATGCCCAGCTCATGGAAGCCGACCAGGGTGCGGACAAAAATCTCACCGACCAGGGTCTGCACCAGATTCTGCAGGAAAGTACAAGAATGCACCAGATGGTATTGCAGCTTCTGGAAATGTCCGACAAGGGCATCTACATGAAACGGCAGCCGGTGGATTTAAGCCTCACGGCACAGAGCGTGGCCCAGGCACTGGAAATCAAGGCAGCCCGCTACGATATGCACATTGAGACGGATTTCCCGGAAAGCCTGTGGGTGCTGGGCGTGGAAGACCGTTTACGCCAGGTATTGATCAATCTGGTGGACAACGCTATCAAATACGGCGACAGCCACACCACAATCCGTGTGGACGGCGTGCGGAAAAAAGGGTATGTATGGCTGGCAGTCCGCAATCGCGGGAAGGGCCTGAACCGGGAAGAACAGGAGAAAATATTTGAACCCTTTTACCGGGTAGACAAAGCTTACTCCCGGGAACAGGGCAGCTCCGGCTTAGGCTTGTCCATCTGCAGGAAAATCATGGAAGAGCACAACGGCCTGATCAATGTAAAAAGCAAGCCCGGCGTACAGACCATATTCTATATCCGTCTGAAAGCGGAAACCGGTGTCCGGATACCCTCCGGCTTCCAGGCCAAAAAACAGAAATAAAAAAAGCAGAATGGGAGCCTGAGTAAATGATACCTGTAATAAGACTAAAAATCAAAAAACATCCCCGCCTTCTCCTTCTACTGGCAGCCCTTTTGCTGCTCACAGGCTGCACCCCGGAAGAAAAAACGCTTCTGCTTACCAGGTCCCAGCCCTCCGAAGAAGAAGCGGAATCCGACCACCTGTCAAGAGATTTTACGGTGAAAAAAATATATGCTTACACTTACACCACCTCAGATCTGTTGACAAAAAGCGCCTTTCTGCAGGACTGCGGAGAGAATGAAATCCATATCGCGGCGCAGGACGAAAAGAATATCGAGGAAAAACTGGTTTTCAGGCAGGTGGATTACCGCTATGGTTTTTACGATACCATAGGGGATTACTTCGATTCCTGGAAAGACTGGCTGGAACCCTCGGAAGACGAAATGCCGGAGGATTTTTATATCGAAAAGCTCCTGCCCTCCCCTGACGGAAGGCAGCTCCTGATCTATGCCCGTTCCATCTTCTGGGATACCTGCTATGTCTGGCTGTACACCCTCGGTTCTCAGGAACCCTGGCTCCTGTATGAAGGCATCCTTACGAATATTCAGCTGAAGGGTTCCTTTTCCCCTGACGGGAACTGGGTTACCTTCGATGTGGAGAGTGCGATTCTGGGAGACAAAAGCCTGGTTCCCGTCTACGACTGCCATCAAACCCCCATTGAAGACGAAGAGCACTATTGGATGACATCTTACAAACAGAAATCCTCCGGACGTATTTACCAGCCGGACGAACTGATAGATGCCCTCCTGGAAGACAACCAGTGGCAGTGGGCGGCAGAGCTCTGTGACTATTCCGCTTCTGATTCCCCTGGCCTGTTAAGATTTATCCTCGACACCGGCAATGGCGACAATGACTTCTTTGCCGAACTGAAATACAAAGAGAATCCAGGCGAATATGAGCCCTATATAGATACCTCTTCCGCTGCCCCTTCCAGGCTCCGGCGGGAAAGCGGCAGGCTGTATCTGCTGGGAAATGACCATGATGAAAACGGCAATGAATCCAACGTATCCTCTTTCCAGATTCCGCTGAATTCGGATTACATGGAAAATTCTTATGGGCATATTATGGCATCGCTTTTCTCCTATAAAGAAATGCCGTATTTCCAGTACAAATACGCCGGAAACAGGAATCTTCTATATTATATGGGAGATGCTTTCACCCTCTCAACCTTTCATATGGATACATTCGAGCTGGAAACTCAGTACCGGCTCTTCCCCGAACCTGCCTGGGACTTTCTGCCCCTGGACTCCGGAGATATCCTGGCCGTACTTGTCACATCCTCCAACTCCGGGCCGATTGCTACGGAAAACAACGGCGCCGCCACGCAAAATGCCTCATTGGAAAGCGGAAGTGCCTCTCCTCTCATCGTCCAGAATTACTGGGACATCCAGTATGCGGATCTGTATCTGTATCCGGCGGACGGTTCGGAAAGGCGGCTGCTGTACAAGAATGTGCAGAATCTCCTGAACATGGAGTACGATGTACAGTCAAGGCGGATTTTGCTGGAAACTTTTGAGGATAATGATATTTGTCATAGAAGGTGTATTATACTGGAATTGTAATATATCTTTGAAAACATTTCTTCACTTCAAAAAGCATTCACTTTGCGCTGCATTCGGCTATGGGAAGCTGCCCCCGCTTCCTATAGTACTCTTCCAAACTGAGATGCCTGAGGATTACAGAGATCTACAAAAATATAGTATTCTATGTCCAGTAAATCATATTTTGCCGGTTCCGTAAATACAACATCAGCCACGTTCCCTTCTCCTTTTCTCTATTTCTTTTCTTACTTCATCAAGGGGAGTAACTCTTCCCTCCTGCATGGCCTTATACCCCTCCCCAATAAGCTTGTATAATTCCAATTTTGCAGTATCAGTTTCCTGTGTTTCTGTTGTCATCTGATGTTTAATTGCCAACATATTATCACATCCTTTCTACTTATGCATTTACTATACCATGAGTACAGCAACGCTCATGACAGATGGCCATCCGGCCGTTCCCTGCCAAGAATATGGTCATATTATACTATATTTCCCTGCTCACAACAATCAATTCATCCATGATATTTTTTCATTGCCCTCCACAAATATTTACAACCCGATACATTTTTGAAACACCCTTGTTATGCATAAGAAATAACCCTCCTTTAAAATGATATCCATAAGGAATCGCCGGAAATAAGAAAGTTCCTGACTGATACACCCGGCACTTCCATAAGACAAACAGAGGAAATCATACAAAGGAGTTATTCATTATGTGTGGAATATGCGGATTTATAGAAAAAAACAGTAAAGTCTCTCTTCCCAGGGAGCACATCCTTGAAATGATGATGACCGCCCTGATTCACCGGGGCCCGGACCAGGGAAAAAGCTGGCTGTCCGAAAAGGCTGCCCTTGGTTTCCGCAGGCTCAGCATCATCGACCTGGAAGGCAGCGTCCAGCCCATGGCGAACGAAACCGGAGAGCTGATGCTGGTGTTCAATGGGGAAATCTATAATTATCAGGAGCTTCGCCAGCAACTCCTGGAAGCCGGACATAGTTTTTCCACACAGGGAGATTCGGAAGTGCTGCTCCACGGTTACGAGGAGTGGGGGGAGCGCCTGCCGGAGCATCTGCGCGGCATGTTCGCCTTTGCCATCTGGGACGAGAAAAATGAACGGCTCTATGCGGCGAGAGATCCGTTCGGCATCAAGCCCTTTTACTATACCCTGGCAGACGGCTGCTTCATCTTCGCCTCGGAAATTAAGGGAATCCTGCCCCATCCTTCTTATAAAAAGAAGCTGAATACGGAAGCGCTGGAGCAGTATCTCTCCTTCCAGTACTCGGCTTTGGAACAGACCTTTTTCCAGGGTATCCGGCAGCTTAAGCCGGGACATTTCCTGAAATATGACAGGAAAACTTCCTCCCTGGAACTGACACAGTACTTTGTGCCGGAATTATATCCCGGATGTTCCGAAAAGCAGAAAGAAAAGACAGGGGAAAATCCCGAAAAAACAGACATGGAACGCTGGGTTTCTCTCCTGGACCAGGTAATCGGGGCCTCTGTGAAAACACATATGGCGGCCGACGTGGAAGTAGGCGCTTTTCTGTCCGGCGGAGTGGACTCCAGCCTGGTTGCGGCAGAGTTTACCGGAACCAAAACCTTCACCGTGGGCTTCGGCAAAAGCCAGACCCGCTATAATGAAATGCCCCTTGCCAAAGAGCTCGCCGAAGAACTGAACCTTTCCCACAAAGGAAAACAAATCTCCGAAAGGGAATTCTGGGAAGCCGTACCGGAAGTACTCTACCATATGGATGAGCCCTCCGGCGACCCTTCCGCGGTGGCTTTGTATTTTGTATCCCGCGAAGCCGCCCGTAAGGTAAAGGTGGTGGTTTCCGGCGAAGGCGCCGACGAGTTATTCGGCGGGTATTGTATCTACTGCGAACCAAATGCACTGCGACTGTACCAAAAACTTCCTTCCCTGCTTCGGAAGGGAATCGCCGGCCTGGCCACCCACCTGCCGAACATGCGCGGGCGAAGCTTCCTCATCCGCGGCAGCATGCCTGTGGAAGAGCGTTTCATCGGCAATGCAAACCTGTTCACTGCCAAAGAGAGAAAGCGTCTGCTAAAAATAAAAACCAAAGCCCTCTCCCCCCAGGAATTCCTGTCAAATGACTATGAAGACGCCCGGGCGCTGGATGACGCCAGCCGCATGCAGTACATAGACCTGCTCCACTGGCTTCCGGGGGATATTCTTCAGAAGGCAGACCGCATGAGCATGGCCCACTCCCTGGAGCTGCGTGTTCCTTATCTGGACAGGGAAGTATTCGAGGTAGCCCGCTGTCTGCCCGCCAATTATAAACAGAAGAAACAGGTGTCAAAATACCTGTTCCGCCAGGTGGCAGCCCGTCATCTGCCCGCCGCCAGCTCCAGCCGCAGAAAGCTGGGATTCCCGGTTCCCCTGGGCCATTTCCTGACCTCGGAAACCGGCTCCGAAGCCATACTCCGGGCATTCCATTCTCCTGCCGCGGAGAAATTCTTCAACCGGGAAGCACTGGACGAACTGATGGCCGGGCGCGGCTTTGGACGTGGCAATACCAACCGGAAACTTTGGGCTGTGTACGCCTTTCTGGTGTGGTATGAAATTTATTTCCCGGAAGAAGCCAGCCGCTGAGCTTCCTGGAAACTGTGGCCTGACGGCTTGATAACTGCTGTTATTCGCCTCAGGCCCACGGTTTTACGACTGTTGCTTCTCATCCTAATATTTTTCCAGATGAAAAGAATACAATATCCGCTCTTTCACCGGCTTTCCGTATATCTTCTGAATTGCCTCCTGATAATAATCCAGCTGGGTTTCATAGCGGTTCCAGAGTTCCTTCATGGAAGCTACTGAATCCGTCTTGTAGTCAAGCAGGATCAGTCCGTCCTCCTCCTCAAAAAACACGTCGATAATTCCCTGAATCAGAACCGTCTCCGTAGAAGGAAAATCACTTTTCAGCCTGCGGGCATCGATGCCCAGTACAAAGGGCTGCTCCCGGTAAAGCCTGCCGTTCTTCTCAGCCTGGTACATACGGGCTGCCAGAGGTGTGCGCAGAAAATGAACGATTTTCCGTACATTTACTGCCTGGAAATATTCTTCGGTAAGACGCTTTTCCGCCGCTTCTTTCTGCAGGAATGCCCGCACGCCAGAAGCCAGCGCCTTCTCGTCTTCTGTTGAAAATATCCCCTGGCCGGCTTCCATTCCCTTCTCTTCTGCAAACTTCATAACAGCTTCAAAATCCAGCAGCTCCATAACCCTGTGATAAGCGTTTCCCCGGACAGAACCGCTGACCTTCTCCTCTTCTCTCCGGAACATGGGGATATACGGCTGTACTTCCTTCTCCTCAAAGGTATGATATGCCGCCTCATCCCTGTCTGCCATTGCCGCAATTTTCAATTCTGAAACGGTTGTCTTGGTGTAAAGGTCAGACAGCATGGCATAGGGATACACGGCATTCAGGCACTCCCGCAGACGTTTCTCCGCCTCCGAATCCGCCTGCTGCCCCGCAAGCGCCAGGGCTTCCCGCCTTCCGGACAGATGAAGCTGTTCCGCAAGCGCTCCTGCCGCCATCTCCTCCTGTTCAGTCACGGAAACCTCCACACAGGTACCCGGCAATACCGGAAGCAGGAAATCCAGGAAGCTGCCTGCCTCCACGAAGTCCAGATAAGACAGCTGTCCTCCACCCAGTTCCAGCTGCCGCTCCCATTTTACCCGGGCATTCTCCACTGCTCCTGTCATAATCAGTTTCTCACGGGCACGGGTCATTGCCACGTAGAGCAGACGCAGCTCCTCCGCCAGGCTTTCCTCCCGCAGCTTTCTGGACAGGGCAGTCCGGCGCAGTGTTTTATTGCAGATACGCCTGTCCGGATCCACATAATCAGTGCCCAATCCCAGGTCCATATCCAGTATCAGGGACTGATTCACATCCTGCATGTTAAAGCGTTTGCTCATTCCGGCCACAAAAGTAACCGGGAATTCCAGTCCCTTGCTCTTGTGGATGCTCATGATACGTACCACATCCGCGTTTTCATCCAGCTGCTCCGCTCCGCCGTAATCCACATCGTACTTCTCCAGCTGCCCCATATACCGGATAAAATGAAACAGCCCGAAGTAGCTGGTCTTCTCGAAATCGGAAGCCCTGGTCAGAAGCATCTCCACATTCGCCCTCTTCTTACTTCCTGTTGGCAGCGCAGTCACATAATCCAGGTACCCGAAATCATTGATCAGTTTTGTCAGCAATTCCCGAATGGGGAGATATACCGTATATGCCCGGTAAGAGGCTATCATCCGCAGGAAAGCCGCTGCCTTTTCCCCCAGACATGCCATATCCCCGTCAGGAATTTCGCGTTCCTCCGGCTCCTTTCCTTTTATTACAATGTCATCTTCTTCCGGCCCTTTCATCGTAGCTTTTGTTTCCGCTTCCGAAATACACGGCTCAGGAATGATACCCTGGTTCCCGCCTTCATAATCCCCGTAATCCTCCGCAAATTTCTTCAGCGCTTCATACAGGCAGCACCCCTTTGCATGGCTTCGAATCCGCGCTGCCTCTTCTTCTGTAAAGCCGCCGAAAATGGATTTCATGACTCCGAACAGCGGAATATCCTGGCATGGATTGTCCAGTACCCTCAGAACCTGCAGCAGTTCCTGCACTTCCACAGCGGCAAAGTACCCGGTCTTCGAAGTAATGTAAACCGGGATGCCCTCCTGCTCCAGCACCTCCTTAAATTCCTCATCCCAACCGCTGTTGGTTCGCAGCAGGATCACCATATCCCCGTATTTTACAGGCCTTTCCTCTCCGCTCCCTCTGTCTGTCACCAGAAAGCTTTCCCTCAGCAGCTTGATTTTATGGGCAATTGCCAGTGCCTCTGCCTGCTTTGCACTCAGATCATCGCCTTTATCCGGCTTATCCACCAGAATTAATTCACTGACACATCCGTCATTCTCCGGATAAACCGCCCCCGGATACAGAGCCGCCCTGCTGTCATAGACAATCCCGCCCACTTCCGAACTCATCATACGGCCGAACACATCGTTCACAGTATCCACCACCTGCACACGGCTGCGGAAATTCCTGGCCAGATCGATTCTCAGGCAGGACGGCAGCCTTCGGCTGTCTGCCCCGCTCATCTGCCCAGCCTTTTTTTCCTCATCTGATGGCATGGAATTATCCCCTTGCGGAATATATCCCTCACCCGCGCAGCTGTAAAGCATATGACTCCCAGGCTCCGGTTCATCCGTTTTATACGTCTCATATTTCTCCAGGAAAAGCTCCGGCCTTGCCAGGCGGAATTTATAAATACTCTGCTTCACATCCCCCACCATAAACCGGTTAAAATTCCCGTCCTCCTCGCCGGAAACCGCTTTCAGCAGGTACTCCTGCACCAGATTGCTGTCCTGATACTCGTCCGTCAGTATCTCCGCAAAATGCTGCCGATATTCCTTTGCCACGGCGCTGGGACGTATCTCCTCTCCGTCCGCATCCAGGAGAATATCCAGGGCAAAATGCTCCATATCTGAGAAATCGATCACCTTCCTGTCCTGCTTTTTCTCCAGCATCCGCCTGTCGAAATCCAGCACCAGATCGATCAGGGTGCCCACCGGCGCTCTGCATTCCCTGCTCTGCCTTGCCGCCAGTTCCAGAGTCGTGGCAAAAAACTTCTCCTCCATTTCCCCGATACTGTCCTTCACCCCGGCACGCATGTCTTTTGCAAGCTCTCTTTTCAATACGGAGACACTGTCATCCTTCCTGGAGGGAAGCCTGCCGAATTTCACCGCCGGCAGCTTCACCGCATACTCCTCCAGTGATGTACAGGCCATCAGCCCTTCCAGCTGCTCCAGCTCGGCCTCCACCAGTTCCCCGTACATATAAGGGCCGTCCGGCTCCTCACACAGGCTGCGCACTCTGGCAAGCTTTTCCACACATCCGGAAATCATCCGGTGCAAATGCTCCGTCAGATACAGGGCATAAGGACTGCCGCACATTTCCTCCACTGACGATGTGCTGTAGTCATCTTTTCTCTTCTCCAGCCAGCGCTGCGGCCATGGAAAACTGGCGGCATACCGGGACAGTTTGAGAATATACTGCTCCAGCACACTCTCCTTTCCCCCGGGGCAGAAATACTCCACACAGAATCGAAACGCTTCATTTCCTGACGCATAGGAGTCCTCTATCAGCTCCGCCAGGACCTCCTGCTGCATCAGCTTAATCTCCCCCTCGTCCGCAATCCGGAACGCAGGATCCAGACCGATTTCGTTAAAGTGATTCCGCAGCAGGAACAGGCAGAAGCTGTCTATGGTAGTAATCTGGGCATTATGTAACAGCGTGGCCTGCTTCTGGATATGCTCGGACTCCGGATGTTCCGCAAGCCGCTTTGAGATCCCCGCCGCGATACGCTCCCGCATCTCTGCTGCCGCCGCATTGGTAAAAGTGACGATCAGCAGCCTGTCAATGTCTACAGGATTGCGTTCATTACATACCATTTGGACGATACGCTCCACCAATACCGCTGTCTTACCGCTTCCCGCCGCTGCTGATACCAGAATGTTACAGCCGTGCAGATCGATGGCCCTTTGCTGTTCTGTTGTAAATGTGACTGCCATGGTTTTCCTTTCCTCCCGGCCGGATTTTCTTCTGTGGCTCTTAGGAACTGCCGGAAAATAAC
>DKVC01000275.1:21551-22713 GCA_002490995.1 Lachnospiraceae bacterium UBA7188 | reverse complement strand
GTAAACCTGATAAAATCTGTAAATGGTGCAATAGGCCTGCGCAGGTTATTTGGAGGCATTTCCTTATGCCCTTCTATCGCCTTTCCCTCCTGCGGCCCTTTACCACCTTGCCGGCTTTCCGCCCGCAGCCCTCTGTCCCCTTTCGGCTTTCCGCCTGCAGACTCTCTGCCACCCTGCCGGTATTCCGTCACAGGGAATTTTTCTTTTTCGGCAACAGCTCATTCGCCTCCATGATTACAATAACCGTTTCCATCTGGTCGTTCAGGGCATGAACCCTTCGGTCAATATCTCTTTGGACCACTTTCAGATCAAGCTGTAAATCATCCAGTTTTTGGGACATATGATTTTGTCTGAAGGTTATCACCTCAAGCTTATCTTTCACTTTCTCAAACTGTTCATCCATCTGGTCCAGGCGAACCTCCACCTTGCCCATTTGTTCATTCATCTGGTCCAAGCGAACCTCCACCTTGCCAAGTCGTTCATCCATCTGATCCAGGCGAACCTCCATCTTGTCCAAACGTTCTTCCATCTGATCCAGACGAACCTCCACCTTGCCCAGTCGTTCTTCCATCTGATCCAGGCGGACCTCCATCTTGTCCAAACGTTCTTCCATCTGATCCAGACGAACCTCCACCCTGCTCAGTCGTTCATCCATCTGATCCAGGCGAACCTCCATCTTGTCCAAACGTTCTTCCATCTGATCCAGGCGTAACTCCATCTTGTCCAAACGTTCTTCCATCTGATCCAGGCGGACCTCCACCCTGCCCAGTCGTTCATCCATCTGATCCAGACGAACCTCCACCCTGCCCAGACTGACATGCACCTTATCCAAACTCTCATATATCGGTGTCAGTAAACCCGAAATCGCCTGTAAATCTTCCTTTGTTAATGCCATAGCCATACCCCTTTCTTATATACCTTCTCCCGTCCTGCTTCTCATCCCCTATTCAATACCATACAATTCTTATTCCATTGAAAAACGGCAGAAACGCCCTTCACCCCAGAAGCCCAAACCATCCTATGATGTAAGAAAACAGCCAGATACAATGCCCGTATCGTACCCGACCCGCTTTTATAAAAATATGATAATTCATATGTCCGACATTGTCAAGCATAATTTCGGTTCCCATGCCCTTAGGAACTGCCGGAAAATAACCTGCGC
>DKVC01000275.1:0-21241 GCA_002490995.1 Lachnospiraceae bacterium UBA7188 | reverse complement strand
CGATTTCTTCAGAGTAAACCTGATAAAATCTGCAAATTCTGCAATAGGCTTGCGCAGGTTATTTGGAGGCATTTCCTTACCTTCCCGGCATCCCTTATAAAACACAGAAAAATCAAGAAAAAATTCTAAGCCGGAAAATAGAATACCCTTGCACAAAACCATGATTTCATATATGATAAAGCAGGAACTCACGAATGAATACCTGACAGAAAAACACAAGGAGACTCACCATGCAGCAGCTGTCCCTTTTCGATACTTCAAATGATTATTCCCTCTCCCCGGCTACGGCGCCTCTGGCGGACAGAATGCGTCCCCAGTCCCTGGAGGACTATGTAGGGCAGACCCATCTGCTCGGGGAAGGAAAACTGCTCCGCCAGATGCTGGAGAAGGACCAGGTCTGCTCCATGATTTTCTGGGGACCTCCCGGCGTGGGCAAGACTACCCTGGCAAAAATCATCGCAGGGCGGACGAAATCGGACTTCCTGAATTTCAGTGCCGTCACCAGCGGCATCAAAGAAATCAAGGAAATCATGAAACAGGCTGAAGAAAACCGTAATTACGGCATCCGCACCCTTGTTTTCGTGGACGAAATCCACCGTTTCAACAAAGCCCAACAGGATGCCTTCCTCCCTTATGTAGAAAGGGGCAGCATCACCCTCATCGGCGCCACCACGGAGAACCCTTCCTTTGAAATCAACGGCGCACTCCTGTCCCGCTGTAAAGTATTTGTGCTGAAAGAGCTGACTGCGGAAGAACTGACGGAAATGCTGCGCCGGACCATGACAGACAAGCGGGGCTTCGGCAATATGACTGTCCGCATGGATGAAAACACCCTTCCTGCCATTGCCGCTTTTTCCAACGGCGATGCCCGCAAAGCGCTGAATACGCTGGAAATGGCCGTGCTCAACGGAGAGATTTCCCACGACAGCTCCATCACCATCCGTCCTGAAACCCTGGAACAGTGCCTTGGCAGAAAGGCTTTGCTATATGACAAAAAAGGCGAGGAACATTACAACCTGATCTCCGCCCTCCACAAATCCATGCGCAATTCCGACCCGGACGCCGCCGTATACTGGCTGGCCAGAATGCTGGAGGCAGGGGAGGACCCGCTCTTCATCGCCCGCAGATTGATCCGCTTTGCCAGCGAGGACATCGGTTTAGCGGACAGCCAGGCGCTGCAGATTGCGGTTGCGGCTTATCAGGCATGTCATTTTAACGGAATGCCCGAATGCAATCTGAACCTGACCCAGGCTGTGGTCTATCTCTCCCTGGCTCCCCGCTCCAATGCCCTCTACCGCGCCTATGAGACAGCCAAAGCGGATGCCCTGACCCGACTTTCGGAACCGGTGCCCCTGGTGATCCGCAATGCGCCCACGCAGCTTATGGATGAACTGCACTACGGGGAAGGCTATGTCTATGCCCATGATACTGCGGAAAAAATAGCTCACATGACCTGTCTGCCGGAAGGCCTCAAGGACAGGAGATATTACCTTCCTACGGAGGAAGGCAATGAACGTATCTTCAAAGAACGATTGGAAAAAAGCCGAGCCTTCCGCCTGGGTAAAAACGACACGCTTCAGCAGTGACTTCGAACTTCCGGTACGTATTTTTTATTTTCCTATTGAAAAATATCCAGACATATGCTACAATGCAAGCAGGTTGGGAAACCAACTCAAGGTGCTGACAAAACGGTTAGCGGTTCGCCTTTCGCCAAAATGAGTACATTTTGAGAACTTCCTGTATTTTGGAGGTGATACATATATGGAAAATACTAACGAAAGGATCATTTGATGTTAGATACAATCTTAAAAGTTGTGAGCATTCTCTCTGCTTCCGTGAATCTTATCACAAAAGCAGTCGAATTGCTCCGCAATACAAAAGATAAACATCAAAAAAGCAACCGCCCAAGCCAGAGGTAGTGTTGCTTCTTTGATAAACAAAAGATAAAGGCGAACCGTTTCCGTTCAGCACCTTTAATGTCAGTTTAACACTCTTTCCACTCTATGTCAAGTATTTTCGCAGATTCGGTACGTAATTCTCCATCCAATTTATACTCACGATCAGAAATATTTGCCAACCTCAAGAGTGCCTTCCAAATCTTCCTCCTGCTCTTCCGCCTCCGCGATTGTCCCTGCCATCCTGTGCAGCGCCTCCTCCCTGTCCATATCCTCCAGCTTCCGCTTCCCGCAGCCAGGCAGAGAAGCCTCGAAGCCGCATACCTTCCTGTAAGCACAATACGTACAGGCGTCCTCGCTGCCTTTCTCATAGGGATTCAGGGAGATAGTCCCCTCCAGAATCTCCCTCCCGATCTCCGCAACCTTATGGCTCACATAATCGGACACTGTCTTCAATTCCTCTCCGCTGAGCACCGAAGAACGGGCGGAAAAGCTGCCGTCCTTCTTCCGCTCCACCGGAATCACAGCGGACTTGCTTTCCATCGTTCCATCCAGCATTTCCACGATATGGGGCTCGCTGTTCACCACACCGTTCATCCGCAGTTTTTCCACAATCTGCTCATTGATTTCCTCGGGTGTCAGCTCCACCGGCGTCTCCACCGACGGATCATCGATATGATAATACAGCATCGCCGCAGGCACGGCATCTCTTCCGCGGTGGCGCCTGCCCTCGATTTCCATGGCTGCATTCATATACACCACCAGCTGAAGCTGCAGCCCGTAATACAGTGCAGCCAGATCAAAACGTCTGTTTCCCGATTTGTAGTCAATAATCTTCACATACAGCTGCCCTTCATCCTCCGCCACGTCAATCCTGTCAATACGCCCCTGTAGATGCATTTTCTCCTGTGGGGACAGCGCCACATTGATGCTTTCCAGCTGATCCGCATATTTAAAAGAAATCTCATAGGATTCCGGCTCGAATCGCCCCTTCTGCAGCTGCCTCTGCAGGGTCAGCACTGTCCTGGTCAGTATCCGCCCCATCCTGGTAATCGCATACTCATTTCTCGCACTGCTGTACAGAACCGTGCTCCCGTAATCGGCTGCATAGCGTTCTAGCACATCCCGCACACAGCTCCCCGCGAATTCTTCCGGAAAATCGAACCATGTGTAATGATTTTCCGTCAGCTTCTCCGCAAACTGTGCAAGCACCGCGTGGTACACATTCCCCATATCCACGTACTCAAAAGTAAATTCCCCTCTCTCCTTCAGCGCCATCCCGTACTGGAGAAAATGCCGGTAGGCACAGGCTGCATATGTCTCCAGCCGGGTGACACTTGTCTCCAGCTGCACGCCGTACAAAGCCCTCGCCACCGCCCGGGACAATCCCGTATCCTGATATCTCTTAAAAGCCGCCTCTGTCAGAAAGTCCCGCTTCTCCTCCAGCTTTCCTTCTCCATATACGCGGTATATCGTAAACAGTTCTGCTTCCTTCTCCCGGGACAATACCCCTTCCGCATACTCCCGCAGTCCTTCCGCCAGATATCCCAGTCCTTCCTGTCCCGTTACAATCTGCTCCAGGGCACTCCTCTGCTCCGGATGCCCCACCGCAATATCGGGAAAAAGCCTCCGGACCACATCCACAAGATAAGCCGGGCGGATGGACTTCCCTGCACTGTCCACCCTGGACCAGGACAGATACAGCCTGTTGGAAGGCTTCGTCAGATTCAGATAGAGATAGAAACGCTGTATATACATCTGCTGCCTGGGACTGGGCGCCAGCTCCAGCTCGGATTCCCGCAGGAACTCTCTGTCCATATCCGAGATAATACCGCCCCTGGATGCAGCCTTGGGAATATTCCCGTCATTCACTCCCAGGAAAAAAAGCGCCTTCACCTGGCTGAGCCTGGTCCGCTCCATATCCCCCACCAGCACCCGGTCCACATTCTGGGGAATTGTGCCCACCTGTATCTCGCCGAAGCCCGCCTCCAGAAT
Source organism: Lachnospiraceae bacterium UBA7188 (assembly GCA_002490995.1). Lineage (GTDB taxonomy): Bacteria > Bacillota > Clostridia > Lachnospirales > Lachnospiraceae > Acetatifactor. The sequence continues at coordinate 17,351 of DKVC01000275.1, read as the reverse complement.
CTCCCCAAACTCCTTCATCGAAATGCTTTCCTCACCCAGAAGGGAAAAAATCTGATCCAGAAGCTCCATCACCAGGCGGAAAATCTGGGCATATTCCCTGGCTCTGGCCAGTTCTCCCTGCTCCTCGAACCGCGCCTGAAATACCGCCAGCTTCTGCTGCACCCGGTTCTGCACCAGAAAATCATACAGAGCATTCACATAGGTTTTCACCGGCTCCTTTTCCTTCAGATGCAGCATTTCCACCTGCCCCATCATGCGCCTTCTCAGGGCGTTCAGCTCCGCCAGCCTTTCCTCTTCCCCCTCCATCTCCGGTGTCTTGCGGGTGAAGAGCCTGCTGTAGCCGCGATACCCCTTCACCCCCGTCTGCAGGCAGTAATTTTCCAGCCTGTCCACTTCCTCCCAAGTCAGGTCCGCCAGGCCGCTGCGCAGATAATGAAATACAGCCTCATAAGAAAAATCCTTTGTATACAATTCCAGCGCGCTCTTAATATACTCTATCATGGGATTCAGAATAATTCCCCTGGTCTGGTCAATATAACAGGGGATTTCCATCCTGCCAAACTCCGTCTCCACATAGGGCGCATACCCCGCCAGATCCCCCAGAATAACGGCAATGTCACGGAAAGCAAAGCCTTCCTCCCGAATCAGCCGGCAGATTTCCAGCCCTGTCTGATGTACTTCTTCCCTGGGGGTGGTAGTCTCAAACATTCTGATTTCTTCCTGGGGCTGCCCGTAAACTCCCGTTCCGTACCGGAAAAGATTCTGCTCCAGGTAGCTCAATGCCGGCGTATCCTGAAAGCGATGGCACGGATTATACTGCGCACAGCGGGCTCTTTCTTCTGTCCCATGCCCTTCAATCTCCCCTGCCTGTGTAACCGGATTTCTTTCGGCTGTTTTATATGTCCCGCTAACGGCTTGAGAATGTACTGCGGGCTGAGCCATCTCTGCATCCGCTCCTCTGTTCCCCGTCACTTTCCCGGCGTCTTGAGCTGCTGCATTCAGAGCCTTCCCTGTCTCTGCGCCCTGATCCGCTGCATTCAGCTCCTTCCCTTCCCCAATGCCCTGACGCCCTACATCGACGGTATCGGAAAAAATCGGCAGCACAAACACGTCCTGTGCCCGTCCCACTCCAAGCTCCTTCGCCATCCGGGACAGGTCCGCCGTCGTTTTCTTACTCAAATGAAACAGCTTCTGCTCACCGTCCAGCCGATAAGGGTCTTCCTCCGCCCCAATGGTCAGCGTGACAATCACTTCCCCGCACAGATTCATCAATTCTCCGATTACTTTATTCTGAATCGGCGTAAATCCGGTGAACCCGTCGAACACCACCACGCTCCCGGGCAGCAGCCTGGATTTGTGCAGGGAGCGCCGCAGCACATCCAGTGTCTCCTCAGTAGTGATGAAGTTCCCCCGGATGTATTCCATAAATCCCCGATACAGGGTCTCCAGGTCCCGCAGCTTCTGAACCAGCGCCCCCCGCTTCTGTGCATAGGCGATCAGCTTCGAGACATCCTCCGTGCCGATGCCGTACTGCATGAATTCGGAGACGGCACTCTTCACCTCATGGATATAGCCCTGCCTGTGGAGAAAGCTCCCCAGCGTGGGCAGCTCTCCCTTCAGATTCGCCGCCACCTTCTGGAGCACCAGGCTCTTGCCCGTATCGTCAAGCACGGGAATTTCCTGTCCTCCCACTTCCTCCAGGATACGATGCCCCAGCCTCCCGAAACTGAGCACATCAATATTCATGATACCGCCCCTGTCATTTAAGAGCACCAGTTCCTTCTGGGTCTGCATGGTAAACTGGTCAGGCACAATGATCAGGAAGTTCCTGTCTTTCTCCTCCCCTGCTCTCCTGGTGATCTCTTCATATAATTTTCTGCTCTTGCCAGCCCCGGAAGGGCCGAAGTAAAATTGCAGGCTCATCCTTTTAAACTCTCCCTGTTATACTCGTGAACGCATTTATAGTAAACGGCATTTCCTTCTGTACCTGGATATATCGCTGATATCGTAGAATATACGTTTTCCAGACAATCAAGAACAGGAACTAATGTCGTTTACTATATTTATCGCCTTGCTGTTTTGCGTTGAAGAAGCGCCCACTCATTGTAATCTTATATATTGAAATGCCCTGAATATGCTTCGCTGAATAACATCCCCAGCAAAAGCGGCGTTGAAAGCATAAGCGGATAAAGATAGCGCAGCAATGCCCCTGAGCTCAGCATAAGCGTCCCAAAGAACAGTGCTGCCGGCAAAATCCCCAGAAACAACCGGCTGTTCCTTCCCGAAACAGCCACCCCTGACAGGATGATCAGCAGAAACACAGCCATACCGGGCTGTAAGAGAAACACACATACCGGACTGGACACCACCCCCGACAGATACGCCTCATAGGAAGAAAACAGACTGTGTCTTTCGATCCCCCAGATATTTGCATTCGGAAAAGTGAATTCCATGGTTGTCTCCGGGATACGATAAATGCTGCCGTCAATATAAGGAAGCACCAGCGCCTGCAGCGCGCTCCCATACAGGCCGGGATTTTGCCGCCCCAGTTCCAGGTAAAGCCCCAGATATTTTCCCGGGTTTTCCGTCAGGACAGGTGTCCGGAATCCGCTTTTCACAGGGTCCGCGCACTCCGGCATATAATTTTCCAGCGCCTCCCGCTCAATCAGCTCCTCCACCGCCTCAATCTGTTCGGGGCTGATATCGGCATTCTCCCTGTTCTGCCACACCAGAGCCACCTGCTGCATGGGGACACAGAGCATCTCTCTTTTATCTCCCTCAGGAATTCCCAGCGCAATGCGGAAAAACAGAAAAAAGCATTCGCTCACAAGAAAAATCATCCCCAGACATCCTGTCCGGAGCCCCCTTCCCGCCCGGAACAGAAGGCAGAAAACGGCAAGCACCAGAATAAGATAAATCCCCTGGTTCCGCAGCAGACACATCAATACCCCGGTGAGAACCAGCCGGACACAGGCTATCCTTCTGCAGCCGGAGCCTTTCTCCGGAAATGCCAGAAACGCTGTCATAAAAAGCAGGAAAAAAGCCCCGAACAGGGTATCCTTTGTAGCATTAAAGCTTAAGATCTGCAGAATCGGATGCAGTGCACTCCCCAATAAACCCGCTGCCATAACGGACAGGGGAACGCCTCTCCGCTTCAAAAATACAAAAGAACAGGCCAGGCTGCCGGTCACCACCATTCCCTGAAGAAAGGAAAACACCGCAAAGCCCGCCTGCCAGCTGTGAAAGAAACGCTCACCCATTGCAAGAAAAATACCCACCAGCCAGGTATGCGCCACCGGATGATGGGAAGTCAGCGGCATTACACCGAAAAACTGCTGCATCTGCTCCGGCACATCATAGCCGAAAGTGCCGGGAAACAACGCCAGATAAGCGGGAAGCCAGAAAAGCAGCAGGATTCCCCATGCCATAAAAAACAGGGCGGTATCCGTAAATTTACCGTAAAACCACGCCTCCGCCTTATTTCCTGGAAATACCCGCAGCAGCCGCTGTACTCTGTCATGTCGGCACAATACCAGACAACCGCTTATCAGATACGCCAGCATGGCACAGAGAAACAGCCCCCCTGCAGGTGCCGGCCCCTTTATACGGAAAACCGTTAAAAATACAAAACACAGGATCACCCAGGCCAGGGCCATCACATTTCTTTTCACATTTTCCTCCATTCTGCCGGCAGGCGCATTTGTCTGCAGTTTTATTCTAATCTATTCCTTAGATGCTGCCCACACATCAGGCCTTCCTTCCGCCGGCCCCTTTCTCCAGAATCCCGTTCAGCCGCGTGAAAAGCATGGTTGCCGTTACAGAAGCTGCTATAATATCGCTCACCGGCTCCGCCACAAACACACCGAACACTTTATCCGGAAATACGAAAGGGAGTATAAAAATCAACGGAATCAAAAGCACCAGTTTCCTCAGACAAGCCATCAGCAGGCTGATTTTCGCCTGTCCCAGTGCCATAAAGGTCTGCTGGCAGGAAATCTGTACACCTGTGGAAAAGATACCCGCCATGTATATCCGCATCGCCCATACCGTATATTCCACCAGAGCGGCGTCACTGCTGAAAATCCCGGCGAATACTCCGGGAACCAGCAAAAGCAATACCCAGAGCAGCGATGCATAGCACGTACAGGCGAGAAACTGACACTTAAAAGCCTGCTTCACTCTCTCATTTTTACCAGCGCCATAATTATAGCTCATAATCGGCTGCCCGCCCTGGCAGATTCCCTGCAGGGGCAGAGTCACCAGCTGATTGCAGGAGGATATGATGGTCATGGCCCCCACAGCCACATCGCCGCCGAAACGGGACAGGCTGCTGTTAAAGCTGATATTCAGGATACTCTCCGTGCTCAGCATGACAAAGGTGGAGATTCCCAGAGCAAGGCAGGGCAGAATGACCTGGGGATCTATTTTCATATCAGCGGCAGTCAGCTTCAGCATGGTTCTGGAACCTCTCAGGAAAAGCAGTACCCAAACCGCGCTGACCGCCTGGCTGATGACAGTGGCAACCGCCGCCCCCTGCACCCCCATGCCAAAGCCGAAGATCAAAATCGGATCCAGAATAATATTGCACACCGCACCCACTACCGTGGTAATCATGCTGAATTTGGCAAAGCCCTGGGTGGTGATAAAGGGATTCAGCCCCATGACAATCATCACAAACACAATCCCCAGAATATAAATACGGGAATAGGACAGCGCGTACGGCAATGTCACGTCGCTGGCGCCGAAGAGCCTCAGCAGCTGGGGGGCAAAGATATAAAACACAATCGTCAGCGCCACCGCGAACAGCATCAGCACGGAAAAGCAATTGCCCAGTATCTTCTGCGCTTCCTGTCTGTCATTTTTCCCCATGGCAATGGCGGCCCGGGGCGCACCGCCCGAACCTGCCAGCATGGCAAAAGCATTGATCATCATTAAAATAGGCAGAAACAATCCCACCCCGGTAAGAGCGGACGCCCCCGCCTCCGGTATGTGCCCGATATAAATTCTGTCCACAATGTTGTACAGCATGTTGATCAGCTGTGCTACCACAGCAGGAATCGCCAGATTCAACATCAATCCGGGAATGCTGCCGCTTCCCATATCCTGCTTTCTGCTCTGTTCTGCCATTTGTTTTTCCTCCTGTCCCTTTGCCGCCTGTCCTGTTCCTTGAATCCTGAATAAAATTGTACCAGACTTCCGGTTCAATGGCAACAGATATTGTCTGTTTCCGCAAATCATGTTATGATTTCCATATGCTTTCCGTATTTATCATTTATACTGTACGCCGCTGCGCTTTGCAGTAACCAGCAACGAAAGACCGCCGGCTATATATGCCCGCCGTGGACAGCTTAGTCAGGCATAGTATTGCAGACTGCGGAATCGTAACAGGAGGATTACAACATGCATTTCGTAGACGCCAAAGGAATCTTATCCGCCCAAAACGGAATGAACCTGTACCGCGGATGCACCCACGGGTGTATCTACTGCGACAGCCGGAGCAAATGTTATCAGTTCACCCACCCCTTTGAGGATATCGAGGTGAAACAGAATGCGCCCTGGCTGCTGGAACGCGCCCTCCGCTCCAAACGGAAAAAGTGCATGATCGGGACCGGCGCCATGTGCGACCCGTACATGCACTGCGAGGAGCAGCTGGAACTGACCAGGAAATGTCTGGAAATCATTGAACGCTACGGATTCGGCGTTTCCGTTCAGACCAAATCCGACCGGATTCTGCGTGACCTGGATCTGCTGAAACGCATCCACGAAAACGCAAAATGTGTAGTTCAGATGACACTGACCACTTACGACGAAGAACTCTGCCGCATCCTGGAGCCCAATGTATGCACCACCAGGGAGCGGGTAAGGGCACTGGAGATTTTTCGGGATAACGGCATCCCCACCGTGGTCTGGCTGTCCCCCATCCTGCCCTTCATCAACGATACGGAGGAAAATATCAGAGGAATTCTGGATTACTGCATTCAGGCAAAGGTACACGGCATCATCTGCTTCGGCATGGGCATGACCCTGCGGGAAGGGGACCGGGAATACTATTACGCCGCCCTGGACAGGCATTTCCCGGGGCTGAAGGAAAAATACCGCCGGCGCTACGGTAACGCCTATGAAATTCCCAGTGAGCGGAATCAGGAGCTGATGGCGCTGTTTTATAAAATTTGCAGAGAAAACGGCATTCTCTGTGATGTGGATGCCTGTTTTCAATATCTGCATGAATTTCCGGAGCGGTATGAGCAATTGTCCTTATTTTCTACTGCATACCGATGAAACCTGCAGTACATTACAGGAATCGCTTCGCGAACCTTCAGGTTCTGTCGCAGCAGGAATGATTGATTTCAACAATTCGCCGTCATATTCCCTAAAAACGTTCCCTAAAAATTGAAAAAGTACCCGGTTTGCAAAATGTACCCAATCTGCTATAATGTACTCATGAGCGCATTCACTCCTGTCAACAGAGGCACCTGTCTCTCGTTGTAGTTTACTGCAAATTTCATTGACATGCAGTATATATTGCAGAAGCGCCCACCATACATTATATTTGGCAAATGTTTAAGACCGTCAGTATCTACTGCAGACCGCCAGGATTTACAGTGGTGTCCCGGGGAAGCACCTGGCTGGCAGTCTGCAGCCGGGTTGTACTGCAAATTTATACTCATGGTCAGAAACATTTGCCAACATAAATGTATAACGAGCGAGCGCATCTGTATTGTAGAACAATGCACTGGAAAATGAATGCGCTCGCGAGTATAACCTGTGTGCAGTATAAGTTCCAAGAATAAAGCCTGCGGCAAAACAAAATATCATAAAACCACAAGATGGAGATGAGGAATACTATGGCAAAAGAATCGACAAAATGCCCCATGTGCGGCACAAAACTGAAAATGATGAACGGCCGGATGACCTGTAAGAAATGCGGCTACTACATCAGGAGCCAGAGTGAGCAGGCGGCAAACGGCGGGACATACAATTCTTCACAGCAGGCCGGTTATCAGGCTACCGGCGCTTACGGTTCTTCCGGGCAGTCCGGCTACCAGAATGCCGGAGGGTACAGTTCTTCCGGACAGTCCGGCTACCAAAGCACCGGCGGATATGGTTCGGGACAACAGACTGGTACTGCCGGCACCGGCGGATACGGTTCAGGCTCCGGCAGCACCTCACAGCAGTCCGCCTCCGGAACCTACACACCGCCCAAAAGCAGCGGTGACAGCAATCCTGCCGTTGCCATCGTGACGGCAGTGACTCTGGCTGTTGTCTCTCTGGCGGCTCTGGTGGGAATCGTGCTCTTCCGCTCCGGCGCTCTGGACCACCTTATAAATAGCAATTCAAGAAACAGCTCTTCCGCCTCCAACAGAGCAGAGAGCAGCGTATCGTCGGACCGGGAATCCGCTTCCTCTCAGGGCTCCGGCTCCAGAGACTCCTCGAACAGCTCTTCCGATGCTGTATTACCGCAGTCCGAGTTTTTCTGCCTGGTTGCGGAAGCCATCTGGGAAAAGCCTTACCAGAGCATTACATCAGACGAATACGCCAGCCTCACCGCCCTGCAGCTAAACAGGGACGACAGGCAAATTTATTACCAGCTTTCAGACGGAGACACCCAGACCCTGACTTACCAGTCAGATTACGGAATGGATCTTTCCGACCTTTCCTCCTTTACGGGACTGGAGTGGTTTTCCATAGATGATGATCTGGAAAAAGGCGACCTGAATGGTCTGGACAATCTGTACGGAGTCTATGCGGAGAATACCTTCGAGGAACTGGCTGATATTATCCCACACCCGGAAAATATCACCGACCTGGGTGTGTATGACAGCATTTTTAAACATAACCTGAGCGGAATGGACGCTTTCCCGAATTTACTGTACCTGTCGCTGAACTATGAATCCGTGGAAGATATCTCCGCCCTGTCACAGTTCCCTGACCTGCTTGGCCTGCAGCTGACCGACTGTGAGGACGTGAACGACTACAGCCCGCTTATGTCCCTGACAAACCTGGAGGAACTGCGCATTCAGTCCTCTCAGCTGAAAAGCATCGATTTCATCAGGCAGATGCCGAATCTGACCAGCTTCGGCATCGAGGATACCCAGGTTTCCAGCATCAGTGCCCTGGAGTCCTGTGCCGGGCTCACCTTTCTGTCCCTGATTGGCAATACCGAGATTGACGACTATTCTGTCATCAGCGGACTGACTCAGCTGACCGAGCTGGAGCTGGAATTAAATTACGGCGGAACCCTTCCGTCCCTTGCCGGGATGGCGCAGCTGCAGTGGCTTTCCGTAAAATATGCCGGAGACCTCGCTCCCCTGAAGGATGCCGCCAGCGTCACCTACCTGGCTCTGGAGGATTGTTCCGGGTGGGAGCTGGATGCCGTCACCTCCATGCAGAACCTGACTACGCTGGTGATCAACGACTTCTCCTCCTATGTGGATTCCCTGGAGCCGCTGACACATCTCCCGAACCTGACCACGCTGAGCCTGGAAGATACCTCTGTATTTGGCAACATTGAAGAGATATTCGGTATTCCTACACTGCGCTGTCTGTATCTGGACGAGTGCCAGGTGGGAATGAATTTCGACAATATCCCCACCAATGAGACGCTGGAGATTTTATCCATGGACGACATCACTATTTTGAAAGACCCCACCTATAATAACGGGGATGCCGTCAGCCTGTCGGAGCATTACGATATGTTTGAACATTTTCCGAACCTGACAGAGCTCTATCTGGCCTCTCTGAAGCTGGACAGCATCGATTTTGTGGAAAAGCTTCCCAAACTGCAGTATCTGGATATTACGGATAATAATGTTACAAGTTTAAAGCCTCTCGAAAGTTTAAGCGATTTCCGGACTGTGTGGTGCGGACAGAACACCATTCTGGAAAATCTGCCGGAGAACAGCCCCATTTCCGTGATTACTTCGGATTGACAGACAGAAATCTGCGTTTTTGAAGCTGCCAAAAGGGCCGCGCACTGAATCAAATTCTGTAAAAACAGGGGGCATATCAGACAGGTTTTTCCATCTGATATGCCCCGTTTTTTAGTTTAGACTATGTTCCATTGATTGTCTGGTGTTAACGGCTTAAAATATCCTTTTATACAGTTCGGATTTATGATACATAATTGCGTATGAGTTTTCTCCATTATTCCCGAATCCTCATAAACTTTTAAAATTATGATTTATTCTGTATCATAAATTGAACCAGAACATCACAGCAGCAATCCTGCGAAGGCATCGGAATCGCCTCCACTCTTTGGGCATATTCAATAATCACTTCATAAAATCCCAGAAACACATTCCGGCACATCCGGTCTGCGTCATCGCTTAAGTGTTTCGGAAACAGTTTCTTATAGCCGGAAAGAAATCTGTCAACTGCTTCGGAATACTCCGGCATAAGGGGCGCAAAGTATCTGTCGGCTATGGCATCAAATTCTTCCTTCTGTTCCTTCGTGAAAAAGGGCACTGTCACGAATAAGCTGCCGTCCTGCCGTTTCACGATATACCCGTCCTGAATTGCGCCTGCTGCGGAATCCGTATCTTTCGTAGAACCGCCGCACAAAATATCCTCGCAGACATTAATATAATTATCGTACATCATCATTCGAAGTCCCATACCGCTGACGCCATTGTATACAGTATGGTTACAACCTCCGCGGCTGCCCAGGTTCGCGCTGTGCTGCGTGGAGATTCCCTTTCTGGGGTGCCGGCCGGTTTCCACGCCTCCGGTATAGCGCCACTCATAGCCGTCATAATTTTTCGGAATCTCCGGCCAGGGAAGCCTGCAGTAATGCCTGCTCACATACGAAAACGCCATGGCCCCGTAAAGATAAAATAAGTCTGCTTCGCCTTTTTCCGCTTTATAGAAGTCTATCGCAGCTGCTTCTTCGGCTATGCCGCCAAGCGCTTTCAGCAGCTTCTCCATCATCGGCATCAGTACTTTCTCGGCATTCTCTTCAAAATAAATCCCGTATTTATCCGACCAGATGATAAAATCAGTCTGATATTTACCCCTGGAAGCTTCGATGACAGCCGCCCGTTTCAGCAGATTCTCAATCCTTTCCTCAATATAGTATGCCGGGACGCCGCATATCTTCGCCAGTTCTTCAACGCTGTTCGGCTGTTCATAGCAATGATAAAGGATATTCTGAGAGAGGGCGTCATTGATATATACGCTGGGAAAAGGGACGTTTTTGCCGTCATAATTGCCAGTTCCGTATATATCCAGCCACATCTTAACAGGTCTTAACGCAGTTTCTTTCATATCAGTACACTCCTTTTTCAGTTTTCTCCGCGCTTCCGTAAGCCGCCATCTGACGGTTCCTTCCGGAATGTTCAGCTTTTCGGAGATGGTTTTCGTGGAAAGGCCATCGTAGTAGTAAAGGACGATGATATCACGGTATATCCTGGAAAGCATGGCGATTTTCGTCCGCAGGGAGTCGTATATCTCTTCCTGCCCATCGAAATATTCCTCCTCGCAGGGAAGGTTTTCAAGCGTGTCATAGGAATACATCGCGCGCTGTTTTCCCAGCTTACGCCTGAAGCCCCTTGTTACGTTGTTGGCCACACCCCAGAGCCACGGTTCGAATCTGCTTTCCTCTCTGAGCCCGGGCAGTTCACGGATTGCGGTAAACAGGATTTCCTGCGCCAGCTCGTCCGCTTCCTCACGGGAGTATGTGTGGTTGACGGCATATCCGTAAACTTTTTCGATGTAGCTTTCAAGTATCGTGGGATTCATCGTTCTCACCTGCCTTTCGTCTATAAAGTGTCTGGAAAAGGAGTTTTGCTTGGTACATTTGAAAAAATTCCGTATTTTTTATCAGAAGTTTCTGACCGGCTCCATTACCAGCTGTATTCCCCTGTTTTTCAAAGCCTCCGCATAGGTTCCGCAATTCATGTACCAGTTTACGGCTTCATACAGGGATGCCTCCCGGTCTCTGATATCGGAGCCTTTTTCCCAGATCAGCAGTTCTGCCTGGGGGCGGTAGACTTCGTATTCTGCCTGATTTTCTCCGGCTTTCCCGCCCTCATTATATTCCGCAGCCTCTCTGTTATCACGGTTCCATGCACCGGATTCAGCGTCACTATCTACGGCTCTGTCGTCATCCTCATTGACATATTCCCCAGCGCCAGTTTCGTTCCCACTACCGCCTTCTCCGACCGCTATTCCACTCCCATTCTCAAATTCCCTGGCGCCAGTTCCCTTCTCATTACTCCTTTCTGCGGCTCCAACTCCATTCTCATTGTCAAATTCCCCGGCGCCGGTTTCCTTCTCACGGCCTCCTTCTCCGGCTCCAACTCTATCCTCATTGTCAAATTCCCTGGCGCCGGTTTCGTTCTTACTATCTTCTCCGGTTCCCTCTTCACCTTCATTTACCTCTTCTCTGTCGCCAACTTCACCCATATAGCCAAATTCTGCTGCTTCGCTTTCATCCTCATCACCCCACTCTTCAGCCTCTTCTTCCACATAATGAATCCCCGCGAAGGCCAGCGAATCTCTGTTCTCCCCATCCAGCATGATCAGGATCACATTGACCCACTCCGGAAGCCCTTTTTCCAGACCCCCGTCCAGCCACTGCACAAATTGTCTCCATAAGGGAAATCTGCCGAACACAGTGAAATAATCCGCTATAGTAGTCTCTGCACTTTCCGCCGACTGCAGGAAATCTGCTTCTCCATAGCAGTATTCAAGCCTGTGGTCAAGCCGTGACACTGTCAGGCAGCCCTCATATACTTCCGCTGCCGTCACGCCTTCCAGCTCATCGCGGTACAGCTGTGCCAGCAAATCTGCCAGATTGTCTGCCCTATAAGTCCTGATGGCGCCGCAGGTATAATAAGTACCGCTTTCCCCAAGCCACACACTGTTCGGCCCGAAGTTGGATTTCGTCGTATATTGAAAGCCCCACCCGAAGCGGCCTATCAGCCACTTTTTCTCTTTAATCTTCGTTTGGGAAACGGACAAATTGTAATTGAGGCTTCTCACATGCTCCGGCGAATGCTCCTTCAGCGAAAAGCCGAATGGCGCAATGGCACCGTAGAAGACTCTTGTATGCCTCTTTTCCTGCTTCTCCCCGTAGCGAAGCACACAGTAGCCCTCCGGATTAATCTCCAGGTTCATTGCCTTCAGGATTGCGGCAGCTTTCTGGCGGACATCCATTCCCTCCAATGAATACGACGCACTGCACACGGGAAGCGGCTGTTTTAATGCTTCCAGAATTTCACGGGCTGCCTGTTTTCTTCCCTCAAAGTCCACGCCCGGAAGATTTGTCAGTTTCTTCTGAAGCGGCCCCGGAAGCGTGCATTCCTTCCACCCGAACTCTTTATCACGGAAAATCTTATCCTCCCAACTGTAATCTACCTGGCGGAAGATTCGTACCGCAGTTTCCGATACCACCGCCCGGAAGCAGAAACGCTCTCCTTCCATGTAATATACCGCTGTCGAAGGCCGCATATTCCGGGCATCATCCGTTTTCGTCTGCCACAAATTTCCGCCAGCATCCGTTTTCGCCTGCCATGAATTCCCGGCATCATCCGTTTTCGCCTGCCATGAATTTCCGGCATCATCCATCCCCGAGAATGGAGTTTCGGCATCACCTGACACAAACTGCGAGTTCTTACCACAGTACCGCGACAGCAATGAATTCACCGCATCGCCCGGCCCGGACTCCGGTCTCCCGGCATCATCCGCCGGCAGAAGCACCCTGTCGTTGTCTGCCGCCAGCATCCTGGCCAGAAGCGGCCGGGTAAATCCATGCACCGGCACCCTCTCCAGCCACTTTTCAACCAAAGCCTCCGCCTCTTTCCGGTCTCCCTCTTCAATAGCCGTCACAGCCAGCAGGAAGAAAAAGTGCTCCGCCCTCTCCAGTTTTTCCGCATATCCGCACAATTCCCGGAATGAAAATACCGGTTTCGTTATCTGCCCAGGAATTGTTGGAAACACTTCCTTATTCTCCAGAAAATACAGGCAGTAATGATAATGAAACTCCACGCGCAGCGCCTTTCCGTCCGGCAGGAGGCACACGGCGCTGACCGGATTTTCAATCCCCCCGTGCTTCTCGTCAAAGCCTGTAAACCGCTTCTGCCATGTTTTGGAAGGGGCATACATATACTGGATATAGGCCGGCAGATAAGCCTCCCCATCCAGTTCATAATCCGTTTCTTCCTCAGGGGAACTGCCGGTTCTCACATGCCTGTATCCAAAGCCCCGGAAGAAATAATACTGCCAGAACTCCTCATTATCCCCGCCTATGTCAGCAATATCCGTATTTTCAAAGGACACCTGGCATCGATAATCGAATTCCCTGCACATCTTCTCTGTACTCAGGGAGCGCACAAGACTGGCTGTCAGCCTGGAACGCTCAGGCTCCGGAAAGTCCCCTTTTTCAAAATGCGCCGCCAGGTATTCCGCCATGGAACGGGGCATCACAAGCCTGCGCAGAACACTGTACAGCTTATCGAAGAGCGCCCTGTCATCCTTCAATTTCTCCCACTCCGGCATGGCAAAAAAGGCGCTGACCCGCTGGCGGATTTCCGGTGTTTCCTCATAGACGGATTTCTCGTAGTTGCTCTGATTGTCATTCAGAATACGAACGCAGGCTTTGTGCAGCTTCGTGATCATCTGTTCTCTGCTTTCTCCGCCGAACAACAGCTCTTCCAGGCCAGGGCACTGCTTCAGTATCTGCTCCTTCAATGCCCCGTACAGCCCCCTGGTGCTGCTCCGCTCCAATTCTTTCAGTGCAAGCTCCCTGTAAAGGAATTTCATCACGCATTCAGGAATCCGTTCATCTTTAAACCATTGTACATATAACTTTATCAGGCACTCTCCGCGGGCTTCGCCATCCGCATCATATGCAGCTTTTCCGTTGCGCTCATATAAATGATGTAATTTAGCCAGACGTAAGACAGGCTGCCAGTTTTTGCTCTCGCTTTCCGTCAGCTGCCCGTTGCGGTTCTTTTCTTTCAGAAGCAGATAGTCTGTGAAGGCATTATGGCGGCACTTCAGCGCAGGCTGCCTTAAGATATGGTTGGTCATGGATTTCAGGTCACATTCCACTCCCTGCATATTGAAGATTTCCGCAGCGTATTTTCTTGCCTGGAAGGTGTCATTTTCCGCAGAGACTTTATACCACTCCTTGGGATATTTCTTTCCCTCGAAATACTCTTCTCCGGCAAAATGCGGAATAAAAGCGTAAGCGATGGCCAGTTCCTGCAGCAGCCCTCCGGGGAGATTATCTGCCGGCCAGACATCCTGGCTTTTCAGATACTCCAGCAGACCTTTTCCGAACGCTTCGCGGAACTGCTCCCCCAGAAAGGATTCTGTAAGGAAATATCGCTTCCATGTGTCAGCCAGTTTATTTTGTTTCGGATTTTCGAACAGGGAGATGAAATCCCGCAGCGCACCGCTGTCCATGCTTTCACGGATGCGCTGCGCCTCTGCGGATTGTAATTTGTCCAGGAGAGAAGGGGCTGACTTCTCTGCATTTTCGATATTCCCGGCATTTCTCTCGTATCCTGCAGCTCCCGTCCGCACCGTGCCTGCCGCATAGGCCAGAGCCTCTTTATACGCCTGATTCAGCGCGGCAAAATACTCCGGCTCTTCCTCCGGATGATGCAGTTTCGACTGTGCTGCGAATGCTCTTCTGATTACCTTTTTATCGCTGCTTTTTTCTATTCCAAGCATATTCCATATATCGTTCATACCTTCACCTCATATCATATCTCAAAAACGGTTCCAATGCTTTCTTTCGTAAAAAGCAGCTTCACAATTCCGGCTTTTCCGCCTTCAACTCCCCGTCGAACAGCATTTCCTCCCACATATCCCTCTGTGATTCCAGCATCTCCAGCCACGCAGCAGCCTCCGCGGCGGCGTCTTTGACCTGCCTTTTCCTGCCGCTGTTCATTCCGTAAGTAAATCTTCCAATCATTCCGGCAATGTACTCCCGTTTCTCTCCTGTGGCATTTTCATAACAGGCAAACAGCCTTTGCAGAATCTCCTGATTCTCAGGCTGCTGTATGGGCGGCAGCATGACTTTCTCCATTTCCTTTTCATACCGTGCCAGCTCTTCTTCGCTCAGCGCCTGGTTGGACAGCAGGATTTGTCTGCGCTCTCCGGTCTCACTGATAACTGCCACATGCAGGATTCCGTTGATATCATAGGTAAACTGCACTTCGATCCAGGCCATTCCCGCCGGTTTCTGCGGCACATCTATGGTAAGCTTTCCCAGAAAGACATTGTTGTCCACATAATATTCCTCACCCTGATAGATTTTCACATCAATTGCTTTCTGATAATCATGAGTGGTCACAAATCTGTCCCTGCGGGAAGCCGGAAGCGTGGAATTCCGCTCAATCATGGGACATAGAATGTTCCCTGCCGCATTTACCCTGCCTGCCACACCGATTCCCAGCGTGAAGGGGCATACATCCGTCAGCAGCATATCTCTGATTTCTTCTTTCCGCTGCCGGATTCCCGCGTAAACCCCCGCTCCCAACGCCACTACCTTGTCCGTCTCTCCCAGAACTACCGGCTCCTTTCCCAACAGTTCCGTAAGGAAACGTCTGACCACCTTCAGTCTGGAAGAGCCGCCCACCATGATCAGGTCATCTATTTCCGACACTCTGGAATCTGCATCCTCCAGCACATGCAGGAAAAGCTCCTTCATCCTGATAAAAAGGGGCATGCAGATCTCAAACAGAATCTCCTCATTTAAGACAGCGCTGTATACTTTGTTTCCAATTTCCAGCTTCATCTCTGCTTCCGCCTGGGATTCCAATGCACATTTCGCTTCTTCAGAAAGCTTTCTGACCCGGGCTTCCAGTTCGGGAGACAGCTGCTGCCCTGCCCCGGCCCCTCCGCCTGACAGCTTAATGCCAACCGCCTCTCCAAGCCCGCTCTCCCGTAAAAACCATGCCTCCGTCAGGCAGTCGATATCGTCACCGCCCAGATGGTTATCCCCTGCCACGGCAATGATTTCTATCACATTGTCAAAGCATTCCACATAGGACAAATCCAGTGTGCCGCCCCCGAAATCGAAGACCAGCAGGCTCTTGTCTTCCTGTCCGTACTGCATCCTGTAAGCCAGTGCTGCCGCCGAAGGCTCGTTGATCAGGCGCTCTGCCTTCAATCCCGCTATCCTGGCAGCCTTTTTGGTATCGCTGCGCTGCTTATCATTGAAATAGGCCGGAACCGTTATGATGGCTTCCTCGATTTCCTCTTTCAGAAAATACTCCGCATTTCTCCTGATTCGCTCCAGTACCATGGCGGACAACTCCATAGGGGTATAGGTTCTGCCGCCCATTTCATATTCTTTGGCAGTTCCCATAAAACGTTTAAAGGATGCCGCCGTATCGTTTGGATGCGTGATCAGCCTCTCCTTCGCCTGGGAACCTACCAGATATCCTTCTCCTTCCACATATCCCACCACGCTGGGAAGCAGGACATTTCCGTTTTCATCGCTGATCAGCTGCGCTTTTCCATCCTTCCAGTATGCAGCCAGGCTGTTTGTCGTGCCAAGGTCTATTCCGATTACCGCCATGCCATTTCTCCTTCTTATCTCCGTATTGCACCATACCTGCACGGTTTCCGCATCACCGTAACAGCTGTATCCTGTCTCTGCTGCTCTTAATGTTCTCCTTTACATTTTTATCCCTGTTCTCTATAACACATTCCAATATCCTGCTTTTTTTGATCCCACTCTTTCAATATAGCCATTTTCACGTAGAAATGAAATATTGTTTTCTACCGCCGTTTTACTGATTCCTAAAATCTTACGAAGTTCCTCTGCTGTTATATTGGGGTTATCCCTCATTTCTGTCAAAATTTTCCTTCTCCTTACATTTAAAGATTTTTTATCCCCATGTTTATTTCCAACTTTATTCCCGGCTTTTTTGATTTTTTTCAATAGTATTGTTACGACAATTGAATTTTCCCGAAATGCAAACGCCTCCTTACCATAAATTTCCGTTATTTTAGGAACTCCCCGCCCTGATTTCTCACTGATATGCAATTGCAGAAATATTTCCGACAGCTTTTCATTCACAGGAACAGATTCCCCCAGATAAAAGCCTTCCATTGTCTGTGCCGGCGGCAGAGAGCCTCTTGATAAGATTTCTATCCTGTCAGAAAAAACGGAAATCATCGGCTCGTTTCCCTCTGTCCATTTGTTATGCAGGACAGCATTGATGATTGCTTCCCGAAATGCCTTGTTATCAAACAGCGGTACTTCTTTCCTTTCCACAACCCGGTCTGTTTCGTCTGCCTGTATGATATTCAACACATCACCATATCGCAATAACTCGTCCAAACTGTATAAAAGACAATTATTTCCGAACTCCCTGACTGAAAACAGATTT
>DKVC01000284.1 GCA_002490995.1 Lachnospiraceae bacterium UBA7188 | reverse complement strand
CCATGAGCATGACAGAGCAATTCTTTTCCGTGGAATATGCCGGACGAAGTGAATTGTTTGAAGGGCTTTCCATATGGGAGGAAGATGCGTACAGAAAGCTTCAGGGAACCTGTCCGGTAATCGCCCTGAGCTTTGCGGATGTCAAGGACATTACGTTTGCGGATGCAAGGGAGAAGATCTGCCAGATTTTGCAGAATCTCTATATGCGGCATGATTTTCTTTTGGAAGAGGATTTCTTAAAAGAAGGGGAGAAAGCTTTTTTCAGAAAAGTGGCGCCGGATATGTCAAATACGGTTGCTTCCTATGCTTTGAAATCGCTGTCTGCCTATTTGGAACGATATTATGGGAAAAAAGTGATTATCCTTCTGGATGAATACGATACGCCTATGCAGGAAGCGTATGTAAACGGATACTGGGATGAAATGGCTGTATTTATCAGAAATCTGTTTAATGCCGCTTTTAAGACGAATCCCTGTCTGGACAGGGCCATTATGACAGGTATTACACGGGTGAGTAAGGAATCTATTTTTTCTGACCTGAATAATCTGAAAGTGGTGACGACAACCTCGAATGAGTACACAGATTGTTTTGGATTTACAGAGGAAGAAGTTTTCCATATATTGGACGAGTTCGGGATGTCCGAAAAAAAGCAGGAGGTAAAAGAGTGGTATGACGGTTTCATTTTTGGGAATCAGACGGATATTTATAATCCATGGTCAATTTTAAATTATCTGGATACAGGGAAGCTGGGAAGCTATTGGGTGAATACCAGTTCAAACAATCTGGCAGGGAAACTGATTCGGGAGGGGAATGCGGATATCAAACAGGAATTTGAAAAGCTGCTTTCCGGCCGGTCGGTCACAGTGCCCGTAGACGAGCAGATCGCGTATAATGAACTGGGAGAAGGCGAAGAAGGAATCTGGAGCCTGCTATTAGCCAGCGGCTATCTGAAGGTGCTTCATTACAGGGAAGATTGGGAATCAACGGATCTCCCGGAATATGAACTGGCTCTTACAAACCGCGAAATAAGGCGGATGTTCTGTACTATGGTAAAAGGTTGGTTCCGAAAGAGCGGAAAGGAATACAATGGATTTATCAAAGCGCTGCTGTCCGACGACCTGAAAGCCATGAATTATTATATGAATAAAGTGGCGCTGGCCACTTTCAGCAGCTTCGACACCGGAAATAAACCCTCGGAAGCGGCGGAGCCGGAACGCTTCTATCACGGTTTTGTGCTGGGCCTGCTGGTGGAGCTGGCTGACCGCTACACCGTCACTTCCAATCGGGAAAGCGGTTTTGGAAGATGCGATGTGATGCTGGAACCGAAGAAAGATGATGACGGTATCATCCTGGAGTTCAAAGTGCAGGACGCGGAGGAGGAAAAAGAGTTGTCCGATACAGTGCAGGCGGCGCTGAGGCAGATCGACGAGAAAAAATATGAGGCGATGCTGATAGAAAAAGGCGTCCCCGGGGACAGGATCCGGAAATACGTGTTTGCCTTTTGCGGGAAATGGGTCTTGATCGGGAAAAGTTCGTAAAGAAAAAACACTTGACAACCATGTATCTCCGTTGTATTATACACAAGGTGTTGGAAATGGAAAAGTTTGTGAGACGGACATTATTATATGATTTTTACGGAGAGCTCCTGACGGAGCACCAGCGGGAAGTCTATGAGGCCGTAGTGCTGGAGGATTATTCGGCCAGCGAGGTGGCGGCGGACAGGGGCATCAGCCGGCAGGGCATCCACGATCTGGTCAAACGGGTAGACCGGCTGCTGGAGGGCTATGAGGAGCGGCTGGGTCTGGTGGAGCGTTTTATCCGTGTGCGGGAGCAGGTCAGCCGGATCCAGAGGATAGTGTCCGATTGTACGGCTGAAGATCTCAGTGAAGTGAAGCGGGCCGTAGCAGAGATTTCCGGCAGCATATTGGAGGAATTGTGATTCCCACAGGAGAGTTTTATGGCATTTGACAGTTTAACCGAGAAATTGCAGAATGTGTTCAAAAACCTGAGAAGTAAAGGACGGTTGACCGAAGCAGATGTGAAAACCGCGCTGCGGGAGGTCAAGATGGCGCTTCTCGAGGCTGATGTCAGCTTCAAGGTAGTCAAGCAGTTTACCAAAGCCGTACAGGAGCGGGCCGTGGGCCAGGATGTAATGAACGGATTGAACCCGGGCCAGATGGTGATTAAGATCGTCCATGACGAGCTGGTCAGTCTGATGGGTTCCGAGATGACGGAAATCGCCTTGAAACCCGGCAGCGAGATCACGGTTATTATGATGGCCGGCCTGCAGGGCGCCGGTAAGACGACTACAGCGGCCAAGATCGCCGGAAAACTGAAAGCCAAAGGGCGCCAGCCTCTGCTGGTGGCTTGTGACGTGTACCGTCCGGCGGCTGTAGAACAGTTAAAGATCAACGGCGAAAAGCAGGGGGTGGAGGTGTTTGCCCTCGGTGATAAGATGAATCCGGTGGATATTGCCAAAGCTTCTATTGAACATGCGAAAGACGCGAAAAAAAATATTGTGATCATAGATACGGCCGGCCGTCTCCACATAGATGAGGATATGATGCAGGAGCTCAAGGATATCCGCGAGGCCGTGGAGGTAGATCAGACCCTGCTGGTGGTGGATGCCATGACCGGTCAGGACGCCGTGAATGTGTCGGAGACTTTTAATCGGGAGATCGGTATAGACGGCGTGGTGCTGACCAAGCTGGACGGCGATACCAGAGGCGGCGCAGCCCTTTCCATCAAGGCGATCAGCGGCAAGCCGATTCTCTATGTGGGTATGGGAGAAAAACTTTCGGATCTGGAACCCTTTTATCCTGACCGCATGGCATCCCGTATCCTGGGTATGGGTGACGTGATGAGCCTGATCGAGAAAGCCGAGGCCAATCTGGATGAGGAAAAGGCCAGAGAGATGGAGCAGAAGCTCCGTAAGGCCAGCTTCGGGTTTGACGATTATCTGGAGAGCATGAACCAGATGCGCAATATGGGCGGTATATCCAGCGTCCTCAGTATGCTTCCCGGCATGGGCGGCGGCAAGATGAAGGACATCGAAGGTATGATTGACGAGAAGGACCTGGCGAGGAAAGAAGCCATTGTCCTGTCCATGACGCCGAAAGAGAGGGCCAATCCGGATCTGCTGAACATATCCAGGAAACAGCGGATCGCAAGAGGCGCCGGTGTGGATATCAGCGAGGTCAACCGTTTTGTCAAACAGTTTGACCAGACCCGCAAGATGATGAAGCAGATGCCCGGTATGATGGGCGGCAAGGGCGGTAAAAAAGGCCGGTTCCGTCTGCCCTTTTAATAATATATGTTAGAATGGATCCTATCCTTTCTATATAAATTGCAAGTACATTCAAGGAGGTGAAAGAAAAATGGCAGTAAAGATCAGATTGAGAAGAATGGGAAAGAAAAAAGCTCCCTTCTATAGAATCATCGTAGCGGATTCCCGTTCCCCGAGGGATGGAAGGTTCATCGAGGAGATCGGAACCTATGATCCGAACCAGGAGCCCAGCGCTTACAAAGTAAACGAGGAGGCGGCTAAGAAATGGCTGGCTTGCGGTGCTCAGCCTACAGACGTGGTTTCACGCATTTTCAAGCTGGCCGGGATCGAAAAATAATCTATCAGGAGGCATGTAATGAAAGAGTTAGTTGAAGTAATTGCAAAATCTCTTGTAGAAAAACCTGAGCTGGTGGTTGTCACGGAGACGGAGACTGAGGAAGCTTTTGTCGTGGAGTTGAAAGTTGATCCTGCCGATATGGGTAAGGTGATCGGACGCCAGGGGCGCATCGCCAAGGCGATTCGCGCAGTGGTGAAAGCCGCTTCTTCAAAATACGACAAAAAGGTTATTGTGGAAATTATGCAGTGATACAGAAAGTCCGACGGCGGCCTTTCTGCGTACTATGGCATGGAGGGGGATATTGTATATGCAATATCCCTTTTTTCTACCCGGATGAATAAAAGGATAATATATGGAACAGTATTTTCAGGTGGGTGTGATCTCTTCCACCCATGGGATTCGAGGAGAAGTGAAAGTGTACCCGACCACGGATGATCCGGCCCGTTTCCGCAGGCTCAAAGAGGTGCTTCTGGATACAGGCGGCGGTTGGATGCCCCTGGAGATTGAGACGGTGCGTTTTTTCAAACGGATGGTCATTGCCAAGTTCAAGGGGTATGATTCCATCAACGATGTGGAAAAATACCGCGGGAAGGGATTGTATGTACCGCGGGAGCAGGCGGTTCCCCTGGATGAGGGAGAATATTATGTGGCTGATCTTCTGGGTATCAAAGTACTTTTGGAGGACGGACAGCCCTTTGGCACGCTTAAAGATGTGATGCAGACAGGGGCCAACGACGTGTATGTAGTTGACAGTCTGCATCACGGAGAAGTACTGGTCCCCGCTATCGCCGACTGTATCCTTGAAGTATCTGTGGAGCAGGGGTGGATGAAGATCCGTCTGCTGGACGGATTGCTGGCCTAAATGCGGTATCCCGGAATGCGGAAAAGCCGCCTTGAATATGGAAAGAGTACTTTGGCAGGGATGATTTTCTGTATTATTACAGGCAGATTACAGGAGGGGAAGGTTTGCGTTTTCATGTATTGACACTATTTCCCGATATGATTGTAAACGGCATGAACACCAGTATTACGGGCCGCGCCATAGAGCGGGGGCTGATCGGGCTGGATGCGGTAGATATCCGGGATTATGCGGATAATAAGCATATGCGGGTGGATGATTATCCTTACGGCGGCGGAGCCGGGATGGTGATGCAGGCGGAGCCGGTATATCGGGCTTATGAGGCCGTAAAAGAACGCATTTCCCGTCCGGTGCGGGTGGTTTACCTGACGCCCCAGGGCAGGGTGTTCGATCAGAAGATGGCGGAAGAGCTGGCCGGGGAGGAAGAACTGGTCTTTCTCTGCGGCCATTATGAGGGAATTGACGAGCGTGTGCTGGAGGAGATCGTGACGGATCCCGTATCCATCGGCGACTATGTGCTGACCGGCGGCGAGCTGCCGGCCATGGTCATGATGGATACCATTTCCCGGCTGGTGCCCGGTGTATTAAATAATGAAGATTCTGCGGTGGGTGAGTCATTTCAGGGTTATTTGCTGGAATATCCACAGTACTCCCGTCCGGCTGTCTGGCGGGATAAGGCGGTACCGGAAGTGCTGCTGTCCGGCCATCATGCCAATGTGGAAAACTGGCGCAGAGAACAGTCTATACTGCGGACTGCAAAATGGCGTCCGGACCTGCTTGAAAAAGCAGAATTGTCATCGAAAGAACGGGAAATGATAAACTGTGAAATTGCCAAACGGTTGCGGGAAATAAAGAAATAAGTCAGGGAGGGCGGCGGATATGAAAGTTTGTCCCCATTGTGGTGCGCCTGTAAGGAACAATCAGAGGATTTGCGATGGGTGTGGAGAACCGATCGGCAGCGGTAATCCCAAGCGGAGAAATATGATCATGAGCATACTGGCCGTGGTCTCCTTTGCTCTGGGTATCGGTGGGATTGGCGCTTACACGATTCATCATAAACGGATGGTGCTTGCGGAACAGGAGGCTGAAAGACAAGAGCAGCTGGCAAAGGAAAAAAGAGCCAGGGAGCTGGCAGCGGAGGCATTGGAAGAGCAGGAGAGGCGTGAGAATGCCCCTTCTTCCTCTTCTGTTGAAGAGCCATCCGGCCAGGAAAGCAGCTCCCAGGCCCAGGAGGAACCTGCAGAGGAAAATTACACGGATCTTTCGAAATTGGCCCAGCAGGATCTGGAACCTCTGGTACAGGAAACAGGGGCTATCCAGATAGATAATGAGGGAGAGTATGCGGAGTATCACACAGAGAATGATGCCGTGATTCTTTCCTATACAGAAACGGGTTATTCGGTTTCCCTGGACAGCGAATGTATATATAGCCTGTATGGCGTTTACGTGGGTATGAATCTGGAAGAGGCTTTGAACCATTTGGACTCCAGGGGGTTCCGGCGAACAGAAGATGAGGACGAGATCTGCTATCAAATCGATGATATTGACCTTCTCTATATTTTCGATGACGGGAGCGATGTGACGGGCCTGCGTCTGGATGTGCTGGTGGGAGATATGCATGAAGAAGAACCGGAGGAGGGCATGGAAGGACCAGAAGACATGGAAGAGCCGGGAGATATTGGAGATCAGGAGTAAAATCATGAGAAAAATATTGATTGTTGTGGATATGCAAAATGACTTTATTGACGGAAGCCTTGGAACGGCGGAGGCCCGGGCTATTGTACAGCCCGTGATCGATAAAATAAAGCAATACGAGCCGGAAAACATCTGGGCCACAAGGGACACCCACGGAGAAGACTATCCTGATACTCAGGAGGGGCGGCGGTTGCCGGTGAAACATTGTATCCGGGGAACAAAGGGCTGGGAAATCGCCGGTGAAGTTGCAGCCGTTATGCCGGAAGCAACGATAATAGACAAACCTGCTTTTGGCTCTGTTGAGCTGGCTAACCGGCTGGCGGCGTTGGCATCAAGGGAGGAAATCGAGCTGGAACTGGTGGGCCTGTGTACGGATATCTGTGTGGTCAGCAATGCGCTGAACCTGAAAACCCGGATGCCGGAGGTGCCGATATCCGTAGATGCCGCCTGCTGCGCCGGTGTGACGCCGGAATCCCACAGAGCGGCTCTGGAGACCATGGGCATGTGTCAGATTACGGTTGTCCATGGCTGATTGCCGGGCGTTTGGGGAAACCTGTATTTCCTGTTATGCATCCAGAAGCCGGTAGCAGAGCATGATTTTTTCCGGATCACCGCTGGAGTTTTGAATCTCGATGCTGCCGGGTTCGGATGATGGATTTATAAGTCCCATGACAGAAAGCTGGCGGCGGGCTTCACGGGCGGTTCCGTTTCCGCCGTCATAAATGATTGTGCGGGGGGCTACCTGTTCAATGGCTGAACGGACAAAGGGAAAATGGGTGCAGCCAAGGACGATGGCATTGGCAGGGGTATCCAGGTAGCTGTCCAGAATGTTTTCCACCTGGGAAAAAAGTGCAGGACTGTCCAGTTCGCCCCTCTCCACGTATTCCACCAGCTCGGAGGCAGGCACGGGAATGATTTCGGCCTGGGAACGATAATGCTCCAGCAGAGCCGCAAATTTTTCCTGACGCAGGGTCATCTTCGTCGCCAGAACGGCAACGCGTCCGCCGGGATGGTGAAGGGCCGCGGGCTTCAGGGCCGGTTCGATGCCTACGATGGGAAGATCCGGATACATGCCCCGCAGGATACGCACCGCGGCGCTGGTGGCTGTATTGCAGGCAACCACAAGGGCTTTTGCCCCCTGCCCCAACAGGGTTTCCACATTGGCGAGTGTTAAAGCACGTATTTCTTCCACCGGACGGGTACCGTAAGGAGCATTGGCGGAATCCCCCAGATAAATATAATTTTCATTCGGCATGAGCTTTACCAGTTCCCGCAGTACGCTGATTCCTCCCACTCCGGAATCAAAAACCGCAATAGGGGCATTTTTTTCTTTCATTTATATATAACCTTCTTTCATAATCAATGTCATTTACTAAGCCCGGACGCTGCCATCTGTG
>DKVC01000172.1 GCA_002490995.1 Lachnospiraceae bacterium UBA7188 | reverse complement strand
CGCGGAAAGAAGTATTTGGAAAGTTCTGAAAAATTCTATTTGTGTGATACAGGTATCCGATATGCCATTTTAGGAAGCAGGAATATGGACTACGGCAGAGTATATGAAAATATGGTCTGTATTGAACTGCTCCGCCGGGGATATGATGTGTATGTCGGAAAATTGTATCAGAAGGAAATTGATTTTGTAGCGCAAAAAGGGAGCGAGAAAATCTATATCCAGGTCAGTGACAATATTTTGGATCAGAATACTCTTGAAAGAGAATGTTTGCCATTACTGCAAATCAGAGATGCTTATCCCAAAAAGGTCATTGCCAGGACCAGACACCCGAAATATGGTTATGAGGGTATTGAGATTTACAATATAGTTGATTGGCTATTGCAGGAAAATGGTGCGCAATAGCCATAGCACCCCTGTCATTATCAAATATCCGTTTTGGCAGATGACGGCGAAAAATCCCGAAGCGGTTTATGCGTGCCTCAATCATGGGGAAGCCTTTTGTCCGGCAGAAATTGAAAAACAATCCATATGTATCAATGATGACATTAGCAGTGTATTGGAACAACTGTAAAATTACCAAAAGAGAACAAGTAGTGTGACAGAAGAAACTGTCTGCACTGATTAGCAGGGATGCCAAAGATAATACAAAATCTGAAAATGAATACAGCGAAGCCCTACGGCGACATGCTCCCGACATAGATACACAAAGCTCTCTCCATTTTCAGCGTATCCATCAATTCTCGTCCCCCCGATTCTTTCCGGTAAATTTGGATATTTCCAATTCCGCCGGCCCCTGCCCGGACAGGAGGCTTCGGCTGTTGTCCGTCCGGCGCCTCATATCTCAGCCACAGCATTTCCTCCTTGGTGCAGCTTCCGGACACCTTCACCACCGCCCTTTTATTCTGGGCCAGGATGTGCCATATATACCGTTTCCCGGTCTCCTTTGTCTCCCATTTACAGCGAGTAAATTCAAAATCCTCCCCCATATAAGTCAGCTGCAGCATAAGCCCCGGTCTCAGGGGAAAACACAGAAATCTGGGACAGACTACGTTCACAGCCAGGACGGAATGCCGCAGTTCCTGGCCGGAGCGCTGACTGGCAAGTTTCCCGCAGGCGAACTGAAACCAGGGTTTGTTAAAGCGCCGCCCCCAGTGCTTGTCCGCATAACCGTAGCTGGTCTCGGGAAGGACTTCGTAATTCACCCCGTCCAGATTGACACTGCCCTGAAAAAAGCTGCGGATGCCCTCGCCATGCCAGAAGCTGTCAAGCAGATTCAGTGCCTGGGAAAATTTCCCACTCCATTTTCCCGTATGGCATGTAACGGCTTTCCGTACAGTCACATCCCATTCCATGAAGCCGCAGTCCGTCATATAAGAGCGCCGCCTGGCTTCCTCCGGGGTCACTTCCACGAAGCCGCTGAGCTTGTCTTCGCTGTAAAAGCACCGCCCGGCACGGCAATGTGCTTCCGGATCGCCCTCCAGCTGCATGATCAGGGGATTGCCCGTGGCCTGCAGGGCGGAAACGGGATAAAATGCATGCAGCTGCCGCCCTCCGTTGCCTGACCCATCGGGAAAGACACCGGTCTTCACCATAATATAGGAAGGCTTCAGGCCCTGCTTTTTGGAATGGGGATGTTGTCCCAGAATGGGGCGGCTTCCCCCTCTCCCCGGATTGACGATAAAAAATTCCACGAAAAAAGTACGGATTTCTCCGGTTTCCGGCTGTGTCCCCGAAAAGGAATGCCACCACCGCATGTAGCCCTTTTTTGCAAGGGAGCCCCGGAGCATATTCGAATTTCTTGCCAGATCAGACAGGTTCATTCTTCATCCCGTTTCTTTGTCTTTTGGAAAACTGCATAAAACGACAGAAAGAACCCCGTACATTTTTACACATTGTCCCCGCAATCAATAATCCCAACATTTTGTAGCAAATAATGACATTATAATACTATATATGGAAAAAGACAAGAGTGCCGGAAAGTGTTTTCGAGAATTTTAAAACCAAAATTGAAAAGCCGGGGCGGCCTTTACAGCGCGGCATGAAAAAGTGACTGTCAGGCTGTAAATTTCTGGAAAAGTTCATCCACAATATTGACAATATTTTTCGCGCAAGATTATTAAAAATGACAATTTACAAAAGAAATAAGATAGTGTATATTCCTGATTGGATGGAATCAAAGGTATACATCAATACAATGGTTACATCCAACATGCATCAGGATACGGTCCTGAAGAAAGGTGAGAACAGGGTGGTTTATATGCAGCAGGTATTTGTGAAATTTGATGATGTAGATCAGGTAAGGAATTTTGTGAATGCGGTGAGCTCGGTGGAAGCGAACTTCGAACTTGGCTCCGGCAGACGGGTTGTGGATCCGAAATCGATTCTGGGTGTCTTTGCACTGGATCTGGCAAGGCCTCAGAGGCTGGTGTGCGATTCGGACGATTCTGCGTTGCTGGACAAAATCAGCCCTTACCTGCTCCAGGGAACGGCGTGCTGAAAACAACGGGTCATGGGTTGTGGCGCTGGGATGGCTGCCGCAGCGCCGTACCGCGGAGCTTAAAGAACTGTTAAAGGTTATTTCTGCACAATTCCTATGCGGCTTCCTGCCGGTGGGCCAGTGAAGCCGCGCTGAACCGAATCGGGCGCATGCATCAGGTCATGCGCAGTCTTATGTTTTTGTTCTGGTTTATCCGTGTCAGGAGACGGCGTATGACAGAGACGCACCTGGTGCCGGAAAACCAGAGCCTTCATCCCCTTTTGTCATAATAGGCGTTCCGGTATTCGCTGGGCGTATTCCCCGTATATTTCTTAAAGGTTTTCAGAAAGTAAAAATAATCGTTAAAGCCTGTCTGCATGGAAATGTCATTGATGGAGGTATCGGTGGCAGTGAGCATTTTTTTGGCATTTGTGATACGCAGGCTGGTCAGATAGTGGGAAAAGGTGGTACCGGCCGACTTCTTGAAAAGCTGGCTGATATAGTTGGGGTTCAGGTTTACCACTTTTGCCACATCTTTCAGGGTAATATTCTCATTGTAGTAAGTGTTGATATATTTCATGATTTTCAAAAAATAAGTATTGTTCTGGCTGGCCGTTTCTTCCGCCTGCTCCTCGGGTGAGGCATTGATAATCTGGATCAGGCAGTCTATCATATCCCGGAAGGAAGCATAATCATGGGTGAGCTGTCTGTGGCTGTGGATAAAGTAATCCTGGGAGTTCGCCGCCAGCCTGGGATTGGCAATAATCATGTTAAACAGCTGCCGGGCAGAGTGGATGGAATACATTTTATACCCTTCATTTTCCTTCAGCTGAGTCAGAAGATCGCACAATTTCCCCTTTTCGTCAAAAGAGATGGCATTCTGGATCTGGGACATCAGCGGCAGCGCTGAAAAGTCATGGTATACGCTGCAAAGCTTACGGTCAGGCTCCAGAAAAAAGTGATAGGACATGGCAGTACATTTATAAAAGGCGGAGCGGAAGCCGTGCAGGTCTACAGGCCGGGGATAGAGGCCGATTCCCTGAACATCCGGGGAGAGCAGCGACTGGTTCAGAAGCTCCCTGTCATAGGGCACGCATGACAGATAGCCGTATTGGGAGGATGCTACACGGAAGGCCAGCGTCCCCGGAAGCTTCAGCGCCGATTCGCTGACCGAAGAGGCAAGATAATAATTGTCCTGGACAATATGATTTTCTTCCAGATAACGGGATATTTTCTCCGTATCATTATCCTCTATGGCATCCAGAAAGTCATCCGGTGTGAAGGTACTCCGGGTGTGCTGAAGGTTGTGCACCGCTTTCAGGAGAAGGGAGGCAAGCTCGTCGTATTCTACCGGTTTCAGGCAGTATCCCAGTACACCGTACTGGATTGCCTTCTGGGCATAAGAAAATTCCGCATATCCGCTCATGATAATGATCTGCGTCTTCAGCCTGTTCTGGGAGATGATACGGCTCAGCTCCAGGCCGCTGTAGCCCGGTATCCGGATATCGAGGACGGCGATATCAGGGGGGGTTGTTACCAGGATATCGTAGGCCTGTTTCCCGGTGGATGCTGTGTATGCCACCCTGGTGCCGTATTTTTCCCAGGGAAAATGATGGATCATGGAGTCCAGAATAGATTGTTCGTCATCTGCCAGCAGAACCTGATACATTGATGTTCCTCCTATTAATAGTTCCGCAGTCGCCCACTCCAGTACCAAAGCACGGTGGAGAATTTCC
>DKVC01000018.1 GCA_002490995.1 Lachnospiraceae bacterium UBA7188 | reverse complement strand
CGCTTCACAGCTATCATGCCACAGCAATTGTTAGTATACATGGGAATTCCTGACTTTGCAAGATATTTTTTTATTTTTTTGTATTTTTTTTAATACAATTTATTTCGATATATTAGTGTAAGTCCTCTGGAATGCGGGAATGGAACCTCCGAAGGCTCTACCTCATCTGTACAGTACTGTACTGTGAGTAATTCTTCCTGATATAGTTTCTCCAGTCCCTCACCAGTTCCTCATAAGACTTATCCCATTCCGCATTGTATTCATCATCGGAGCAGACATAAGTGATGACAGCCTGTTCCCCATATTGTTCTATCAGATAGCCGATAAAAGAAGAACCTGACTGATAGGATGTATTTGGATCCGGCTCATTATCCAAATGCGCCAGAATGTCATCCAATTCGCGAAAATCTGTCCGCACATCTATGGGTCTTCCGACCGTATCGATATATTCCTGAATATATTTTGTTGAATCAGCAGCATGATTCCATCGGCTATTTAACAAATCATATAGATAGAAATTATATTTCATGCTGAAGTATGAGGCAAAACCTTCTACTTTCCAGGGGCTGTCCAAATTACATCCGACCATCAGGGAATGAATATATTCATGCATCAGTGAACTTACATTTTCCAAACCTATGATGCGCTTCGATGCCGAACAAAAGGAAGGCGCTGATGACGAAGGATAATTTTTCAATAGTACAGAAAAGTCATTGCTGTAACTGTCGAAACCAAATAATTCCTGATACTGCTGCATCTGCCAGGCATTACACTCAAAAAACGCCCTGACTGCCCCATAGTCCTCATGCAGGAAGTTCTCTGACACCCCTGGAGTCTCATCCCAATACCTGTCCTGCCAGTCCTTATAAACGTAGAAGCATGCATACTCGCAGGCCGCTGCATATTCCGCCAATGCCCCGCCAGGCTGATAGCGGATTTCCGTCAGACTGCAGTCAACACCGTTTTCTGCATAAAATTTTTCCAGCGCTTCTCCTGCCTGACCCACACCCTCCACAGTTCCAGACGCAGCCAGCAGTTCCAAAAGCTCATCCTCCGAATGGGACGACAAATAATCCTCCACAAACAGATATGCATTTGCCTTTGCCGCTTCCACGTCCTCCGTCGAAGCAAACTTTTCATCGAAACACAGTAAAGTCATGTCATACAGTTCCGGTACACTCACAGGCTTAAAACTGCCGGCTTTCCGCGCGTCCGGCTCCGATTCTGCACTGTCCGCACCCGCCTTTTTACACAGATAATCCGCATATCCGCAGGCAATCCCGTAATTTGCCCACTCTCCGTATCCTGCAAGCAGCACCTTTGCCAGATAGTCCACAGAATCCCAGGACTGTGGTGAAAGGTACAGACGGTTGCCTGATATGGAGATACCGTCATAGGATTTCTGCTGCAATACCACTACCTCGATGTCCGGCAGCCTTGCATCCACGCAGGAGAGCATCCTGTCCGTTGCCGCAATGCAGGCGTTCCGCTCCTGTGCACTGATGGGGATTTCAAAATAATAAACAGCATAATCTGTCCGGGTCTTTTCCACATCTTTCCGAAGATGCACTCCGTCTGATGCTTCATTGTAATAAATAATATCAGCTTCATAAATACGTTCCGGAAATGTCGTGTTTTCTTTGCTTTCTTCTGTTCCCGGGCCGGATTCTTCTATTCCAGTCTCCTTTTCCGGCGCTTCTGCTCCCAAACCCGATTCTTCTGCCATCTCCTCGCTTTCGGGCATTTCTATTCCAGACTGTTCTGAGGATTCCTCATGTTCATAATCGGCACTGCATGCTGTCAGCATTGTCAGCATGGCAAGGAGCAGCATATGTTTCCACATTTTCATCTGCACATTCCCCTTCTATCACTTTTCATTCTATTTTTTGGCGTATTTCTAAGTTTGAGGCTACCTATGTATCTCTATTTTAACGTAAAATTCATGAGGTGTAAATAATAAACCCCCGCATTAAAATTCATTTGTTCTGTAGTTACATACATTGACTTTACTGTGAAAGTGTTTTATCATTAATTAATACAACAACGAAAGACCGCCAGCCATATATGTTCATTTCAGACAGATAATTATACTCGTGAGTGCATTGATAATTTCCAAGTGTTCACTCGTTATATATTTACGGTGGCAGATGTATCTGAGCGCGAGTACTAATTCCGGCGATCTTGCGTATTATTCTGAGGAATTGTCTGCGGACATTTCCTTATATTAAGAAGGAGGATATTCCATATGCAGTACACAAATGCAGGCCCTGGCCTGAAAAAAATGTTCATCGCTCAGATCGGTTCCGTTATATGCGGCGTGCTCCTCGTTATTCCGCTGATCAACCTGATTGCTATGGTCGGCGTGCTTGTCTTTCTGATTATCAGTCTGATCGGACTTAATCAGGCAGGCAAGGATATCGCTGGCTGCCAGAAGGCCTTTCAGTTCACCATAGCGCAGCTTGTATTGAGCGTTATCTCCAACTTTGCAGGAAGCGGCTTCATCGGAACCCTTGTTTCCGTTGCATATTCCGTAATGGGCTTCCTGGCTACTTATTTCGTATGCTCCTCGGTTGCGGAAGTGCTCCGTATGCGTTCCTATGACGACATTGCTTCCAAAGGAGATCTGGTCTGGAAGATTAACCTGGTATGCTACGCAGTGGAAGTCATTGTATCCGTTCTCTCCCACATTCCGCTGCTGAATATCCTTACCGGCCCGGCAGACATAATCGTTCCCGTCGCTTCCCTGATTGCTGGCATTCTGTACATTACGTTCCTGTACAGGAGTTCCGAAGCTCTGTAATTACCCAATAAAACGCGTCGAGAGAACTTTATTCCTTAGTGCCAATGGTGCGCCGAAGAGACTTTATCCTTTAGTGCTGTCGCGCAGCGACTAGATAAAGTCACGAAGGCGCATGAGAGGAACTTTCATGAGGGCTCTTTCGAATGAAAGTTTCTCTCGTAAAAGTGCGCTGAAGGGACTTTATCCTTTAGTGCTGTCGCGCAGCGACTTAATTAGGAGAAAAAGATATGTGGATAGCAGATAACTGGAAAGAATATCAGGTACTGGACGCTTCCGGCGGGGAGAAGCTGGAGCGTTGGGGGGATTATATCCTGGTTCGCCCGGATCCCCAGGTCATCTGGAACACCCCCCATGACCACAGCGGCTGGAAAAAGAAGAACGGCCATTACCACAGAAGCGCAAAGGGCGGCGGCGAATGGGAATTTTTCAATCTGCCGGATGAATGGAGCATTTCCTACCTGTTAAAAGGGGCATTACCGGAATCCGAAACAGCGGCATCCCATGCCGAAACGGATGGACTTGATACGGGCCGTTCCCTTACTTTTCGTCTGAAGCCTTTCAGTTTCAAGCATACAGGGCTTTTCCCGGAACAGGCAGTGAACTGGGAATGGTTTTCCGATATCATCTGTAAAGCGAAACGTCCGAAGGACAGGCCTGTAAGGGTGCTGAATCTGTTCGCCTATACGGGAGGCGCTACTCTGGCTGCCGCTGCCGCCGGTGCAGGCGTGGTTCATGTGGATGCCTCCAGGGGCATGGTAGGCTGGGCAAAGGAGAATGCCGCCGCGTCCGGCCTGGGGAATGCCCCCATCCGCTGGCTGGTAGATGACTGTGTAAAATTCGCGGAGCGGGAAATCCGGCGCGGAAATCAATATGACGGCATCATCATGGATCCGCCTTCCTACGGCAGAGGTCCCAAAGGCGAAATCTGGAAGATGGAAGAAAATATCTGGGCATTTATCGAGCTGGTTACGCAGCTGCTGTCCAAGGATGCGCTGTTTTTCCTGATCAATTCCTATACCACGGGATTACAGCCTGCCGTGCTTTCCTATATGATGAATCAGGCGATTGTAAAGCGCTTCGGCGGCCATGTGGCGGCAGATGAGATTGGACTGCCGGTGGAAGAAAGCGGACTGGTTCTTCCCTGCGGCGCTTCCGGGCGGTGGCAGCGATAGGGGTGTCTCATTCTGTTTAAGCGATTTATAGGACAGGGGGAGTTCCTCTCACAGAACATATTTTCTCAAGAAAGGAATCCTGTATAATACCCACGCCACAACAACTGACAGCAATAACACAATCCCGAAAAATACAGGAAGGGAGATACCTATCGGAAACGACAGAGGCGTCACATGGAAAAATTTATAGGCTGTATTTAAAAATACCGGATGCACAAGATATACCGTAAAGCTTAGGAGCGCAGCCTGTTTCCAGAAATTTTCCATTTTTCTGTGCTTTGAGGAATCCTTTCCATGCATGGAACTTCCCCACTGAAAGAGCAGCAGGGAAAGCACTGCCGTAAAGGGATAATTATATGCCATCTGCAGGGTATAGCTTCCGGACAACCTGCTGCATACCATGGCGAATGCCAGTGCCGCAGCAAGGTAGCCGCCGGACCAGGCTTTTCTCTTCCTTCCCTTTTTATTCGTCTCGGTTTTCTCCTGAATGCTGTTTTCCGGCTTAATCCCCTTAAACTGGTCGCAGGCTACAGGTATTTCTTCTACACTTTTCCCTTCCTGACTGCCAGTACTCCGGAAGCCATCCCAGAACAGGAAACCACTTATATAGTAAAACAGGTAAATCACCCAATCCGGCAGCACCCAAACCGCCTTCAAATCCAGCAGCTTCACCAGATAGGGCAGGACGCTGCTTCCAATGAACAATGCCGTCAACAGGATGTACAGAATTGGCCGTGGAAGCACCTCCAGCAGCTTTTTCAGTCCCGGGGTCAGCAGATATAAAAACAGGATAAGGTACAGATACCATAAATGCGACCAGCTTTCCCCCCGCACTACCATCAAAAACGAGTTTCCGATCATACGCCATCGAAAACACCGTTCCGTGGCAATCTGCTCCAGACAGGCATAAGGCACGCCGAATACAAGCAATGCCAGCGCTATCCTCCTGCAGTACCTGCCCAGCATTTTTCCCATGGTTATCTTCCTGTCCGGATTCAGGAACAGATAGCCTGATATCAGCAGGAAGACAGGAACGCACCAGCAGATCAGGTCCAAAAGTACCAGGAAAACTGTCTTCTCCAGAGGGTAGGCCTCCATATCCGTATGATCCATGACGCCGGTAACCGTGTGCAGCAGAACCACTGCACAGGTTGCCGCCACTCTCAATTTATCCAGAAACACTGCCCGCTCTTTCATTCGCGCTCTCCTATTCCAGTTCCGCATATCCCGCTTAAGTGCCCCGGCGCGAAGCTTTTCTATTTATTATATCTGTCTGAGAGAGGCAGTGCAAGTTCTACATAAAGATTTAAGAAACAGGTAATTTAAGAAACAGGAGCTTTCATGGTGAATTAATCCGCTCCCTTTATGGAACGAAACATCTCCCAGATTTCCTCCGCAGTCCCCCTTCCGTTGAATTTTACCACAATATTACCGGGATACAGTACGGCAAATCGTCCCCTCGGCGTATCAGTATCCCCTCTGTCGTCATAGACGATCATGCGGCTCCTGACGGCTTCCAGCGTAAAATCCTCCAGAGCAAATACAGGATTGTCCACACTCTGCCGATATTCCTGCGGCACGGTTTCCGCATACGGTATCTCATAAAGGCGCTCGTCATAAGTTTCCGGCACATCTATGTCCACGGTTTCGGGAGCCGCTTCCGCTTCCGCTACAGTCCACATAATACTGTCCATCCCTCTGCTCCAAGTAACTGTCAGGTTTGTCTCCTCCTGATCCAGATTACAGAAAGCGCTCTCAAAAACATAGCCCTTTGGCGCCCTCTCCGGAATGTAAGCCCCCAGTACCTCCTGATTTCTGGCTTCCGCTTCAGTGAGTTTTTTCTGGTTCACGGCCGGGCATCCGTCACTGTCAATCATGACGCTTTCCTCTGCTGCCGTATCTTTTGAAGCGCTTTCCTGCTCTTTTCCCATACCCGGTGCGATTTCACCACTCTTTGCTTCCGTTTCACCGCTTTCGCGCTGTGATGTGCCGACAGCTCCGTCCGTCTCTTCGGAGCCGACATATCCTTCGGCGACACCTACGCCGCTTGTGTCGGCACCCGTGTCAGAATTACCGCTGTTTTCCTGACCCATCAGGTCATCTATTTTCTGGGCCGCCGTATCTTCCGCGGCCTGTGCTACCCCTGCCTCTTCGGGAACAGCTTCGGGAGCGGCACCTTCTTCATCCCGTAGTTCAACGGATTCCAGTCCCATGGCCATGTCATTCGCGTTTCCGCCGGAGGCTCCATTATCGACCTTTTGGGTCAATTGATAGCCGCTCCAGCCAAGCACACCCACCACAGCCAGACACAGGACAGCCGCACAGGGCCTGGCATACCGCCACAGAAGCTTATAACGGTTTCTGCCTGCTCCAACTGTACTGTTTTCCCCGCTTCCGTGCTTTCTATAAGCAGAAATCTTCTGTGCGCTTTTTCCCTCAGAGCGTTCCAGCAGTTCTTCGTCCACACCGGATAAGGCTTCCATAATCCGCAGTGCCTGTCCCTGCCTGCTCTCCCCATAGAAGGACATCTCTTTTTCGGATTCCTCATATTCATGATGACTCATAATTTCACGCCCTCCTTTTCCAGATACTCTCGAAGCTTCCCCCTGGTGCGGAACAAAGAGGTCTTCACCGTATTCAGCTTCATGCCGTAGCGCTTTGCAATCTCGCCGTATTCCTCCACATACCAGTATCTCCTCAGAAAGACATTGCACTCCCGCTCCGGCAGTGTGTGTAGGAAATCATTCAGCATCCGCTCCAGTTCTGCCGCCTCCACTTCTTCCTCCGTACTGCGCATATCAGGCACGCATTCCGCCAGTTCGTCCAACGCCAGCATCATTTCACCGTTTCCCCTTTTCATGGTATGCTTTTCCTTCCATCTGTCCAGAGATAAATTGCGTGTGATTGTTCCCAGAAATATAGCCAGCCGGTTGGGGCGCTTCGGGGGTATGGCATTCCACGCCCGCAGCCATGTGTCGTTCACACATTCGTCCGAGTCCTCCCTGTCATATAAAATGTGCCAGGCTATGCTGTAGCAGTAGCTCCCGTATGACAGCTGTGTCTCCGAAATCGCCCGCTCCTCCCTTGCCCAGTATAAATCCAGTATCTCCGTATCTCTCAATGTCCGCCCTCCCGATTTTTGTTTTCTGTTTCTTCTATTACTTTTTCTGTTTCCTCTGCTATTTACCGCTCCCCTTTGATACATCTCTGTCATAAGCCCGCATTGGACATAAAACCAAAAACCTCACGCACCGCGCTCACTCCCTGCCCTTATAGACGATAACCGGCAGTTAAAGTTTCACTTACTTCAAAAAAGGACTGCCCAAATTGAAATGAGCAATCCTCTATAGCAATAAAAAACTTTATTCATTCACTATCATCGGCTGATTTTTCTTCAAGGATTTCTTTTACCCACTGAAAAATCTCGCCGGCATATTGCAGCGCTTCTCTTGCATGTCTTTCTTCCAGATACATCTCATTGGGATACCTTACCGCCACCCCATAAGGACTCAATGCATCTGCATAATCATAAAACTTATCTTCAATCGGTACTTTATTCTTTATCTGATTTAGTAAAAACGAAAGATCATGTAACTTAGGTATGCCTCCCTCTGCGCCGTAATATACAATAAGTGCCTTGATTACCTTTTCTGCAGATTGCTGACAATGGTAACAGATAATCTCCAGCGGTTTGGGGTAATAAGTTCTGTCCAGATGCCTTGCCACTCCCAAATCCATTGCGGCCATTTCATACCAGTTTCTGACTTCCTGCATCATACAAAAGCACCCCCTTCCTGTATACTTCGTTTTCAACAGAAGGAATCTCTTTCCTTGCCTCAAAACGGCTTACTGTTCCCACAATAATATCTACCGGGCGCCGCTTTACTCTGCGAATCGATTTATATGCCTTTGTAGTTTCCGCCGGAATATCCGATACCGTATCCCGGACAACGATATAAAAATCAAAATCGCTTTCATTCGTATAGGTGCTGTCAGCATAAGATCCAAATAAATAAACCTGTATCGGCAAAAGCTGCTCTACAAAATGGCTGGTCAATTCCCTGATTTCATTTATCGGCATATCCTTCAACTCCTTACAGACATTAATACTGCACGCCGGTTGAATTTGCAGTGCAACCTGACTGCAGACCGCCAGCCAGACACTTTCCCTGAAGCATCAATGTAAATCCTGGCGGTCTGCAGTATATTTGTGGTTACTCTTCCGCAGGCTGCCGTCACCTCCCGGCTTCACATCAGCGGCGCCACAATCCGCATAATCCTCCCCAGTGCCCTGTCAGTCAGCTTCAGCTTCTTATAGTCTTCCACTTTCACCTCAATACATTTTTTCAGGGTATCCTGGACGTCCTGCTCCATGACGGCTACCTGGGAATTCCGGTAGAGAACCAGGCCGCATTCAAAATGATGGTACAGGCTGCGGTAATCCAGATTCACCGTTCCCACCACCGCCTTCACATGATCGGAGACAAACACCTTCGCATGGACAAATCCCGGCTCGTATTCGTAAATCCGTACCCCTGCTTCCAGCAGCTGGTTGTAATAGGTCTTGGCCAGCATAAAGGCATATTTCTTGTCCGGAACATGGGGCATGATGATAATCACCTCCACGCCTCTCTTCGCCGCGTAAGTCAGCGCCATGATCATCCTGTCGTCCGGTATCAGATAGGGTGTCATAATGTGGACATAGGTATGCGCTGTATTGATAATATCCAGATAAACCATCTCTCCCACACGCTCCGATCCCAGAGGGCAGACACTGTAGGGAATGGCATAACCGTCGCTGGGTACGGAGGCATCCTTGGGCAGTCTGTATTTATCGTATGATTCCGGCAGGCGCTCCGATTCGTTCCACATTTCCAGGAACATGTACGTAAAGCGTTCCACGGCATCCCCCTTCACCATGGCGCCTGCATCCTTCCAGTGTCCGAAGCGGTTCTTCTGGTTGATATATTCGTCCGCCAGATTGATGCCGCCGGTGAATGCCACCTTCCCGTCGATGACCAGAATCTTGCGATGGTCGCGGTTGTTGTAATGAGGGGAAAATATGAGCCTGATGGGGGCAAACACCTTGCAGCGGATGCCTTCCTCCTCCAGCATATCCGGGAAGAAGCTGGGCAGGTTCCACAGCATATTGGTGCCGTCGAACATAAACCGCACCTCCACGCCCTGCCTTGCCTTCTCCTTCAGGATATCCAGGATATCGCCCAGCATCTTTCCGCTGGATACGATGAAAAACTCAATGAAAATGAACTTCTCCGCCTTTTTCAGCTCTTCCGCCATATCTACAAACTGGCTGTCGCCCAGCGGATAGTATTTTACCTGCGTATTGTCATACACGGGGCTGTTGTCACAGCTCTCCAGGTAGTGGGCCAGCTGTCCCATGTGGGGATTCTCATTGCGGAGCTTTTCCCATGCCGCCTCCCTGGGGCGCACATATTTCCTGGTATTTTCCGCCTGCTGAACAAGCCTTGCATACATTACCTTCGTACCCGGCTGGCTTACTATAGTCACATAAAAAATGGCACCAAAAACAGGAAAAATGGCAATGGGAAGCATCCAGGCCAGTTTCAGGTCCGGATCCCCCGGCGCATTGAAAATATACACCACCGCCACGGCACTGACCGACAGAAAAAAGGCATAAAACAGATAGCTGTAATTACGCAGCAGAATATAGCCCACACAGAGCAGAATCAGCTGCGCAAGAAAACCCAGCAGAATCATTGCCGTCCTGCCATAGATGACGGTCTTGATTCCTCTGATCGTTGAATTCACCCTTTCTCCCATGCTCATGGTATTTTTCATTTTCTATCTCCCAGGTATAAACTTCCCTATTCGTGAGCACATTTCTTTGCCGCTCTTTTATCCTGTATGGCGGAAGCGCTCACTGGTTTAGGCGTGAGTATATCAAGAAGCCCGCTCACACCTTTCCGGGCCCCAGAAAGCTGTCCAGGTTTACAAGACACCGGTACAGTATCTCCATTTCTTCCTCATTCAAATCCTTCACGATGGCTTTTATCATCTTCTTATGAAAATCCCGGTGATGGTAAAATGCCTTTCTCCCCTTCTCCGTGAGGCGGATATATACTACACGCTTGTCTTTCTCACTGCGTTCCCTCTTAATATAACCTTTCCTGTCCAGGCCGTTCATGTTCGTGGTCAGCGTGCCGACAGTGACGCCCAGCCTGCGGGCAATCTGGGACATGTTTCTGGGTTCTTCCAAACCGATTGCTTCAATGATGTGCATGTCATTATTCGTGATGTCACTGTATTCTTCCGTAATGACCGCTTTTGCTTCCATATCCATTACATGGTTGAACAGGCTCACCAGCAGTTCATTTATGGAGCGTTTCGTGTTCTGTGCCATTTCGTCTCTGCTTAGGAATTGCCGGAAAGGCACTTCCTTATCCTCTCCAAAGTATCTCTGAACTTCCGTACCATTCAGGAAATCCCGATGCATCCATCCGCTTCTTTGCACATGAAAACACCGGGTTCCAACATTAGGTTATAAATATATACTTTACCAACTTTCACAAAAAAGTCAATAGAAAATATTTCACCATTCCAAAACACAGGCGCCGCAGGTAAGTCCCGCGCCGAATCCGGAAAGCACCAGACGCATGCCTGGCTTCAGCTCTCCCTTTCGGTTCATCTCATCCAGCAGCAGGGGAATGGATGCGGATGAAGTATTCCCCACCCGTTCCAGGTTCATCGGGAAATGAGCCATATCCACACCCAGACGTTTGGATATGCCCTCTATGATACGGCGGTTTGCCTGGTGAAGCAGAAACAGGTCCACATCCCCCAGGGCAATCCCGGCTTTCCCAAGCGCTTCCCCGATGGTCTTCGGAATCTGGCGCACCGCAAAGGAGAAAATCTCTCTGCCGTCCATATTCAGGTAATTTTTCGCAGTGTCCGGATGAAACCAGGGATTTTCCAGAGGTCTGCACACACCGGACAGCACCTCCCCCTTCTTTCCGTCTGAATGCTGCACAAATCCCAGAATACCGCCTTCCTCACATTTTTCCACATACACCGCGCCTGCGCCGTCACCGAATAAAATGCAGGTACCCCGGTCTTCCCAGTCCACAAGCTTGGACAGCACTTCGCTGCCTGCAACCAGCGCATTCCTGTAAATGCCGCTTTCCACGTAGGCCCAGGCCGTGTGCAGGGCAAACAGAAAGCCCGCACAGGCTGCGTTTAAGTCAAATGCTGCGGCATTTCCGGCTCCGATTTCCTTCTGCACCCGGCATGCCACGCAGGGTGCCACATCCTCCGGCGAGCAGGTCGCCACCAGAAGCAGCTCTACCTGGTCTGCGCTTTTCTGTGCATTTTTGAGTGCTGAATCGCACGCGGCGGCTGCAAGGGACGCAACCGTTTCCCCTGTGGATACATGCCTGTAGGCGATTCCGGTGCGCTCCCTGATCCATTCGTCGGAGGTCTCCACCAGCTTTGTAATTTCTTCATTTGTAACCGCCCTGTGCGGGAGGGCGCTTCCCGTTCCCAATATCCGTATTGACATCTTAGTTTCCTATTCCAGTTCCGCATCTGCCCTCATAGTACCACTTCCCGGACAAAGAATTAATGGCCGCTTAGTGATGCGACCGCTAATCCTATGGGCACTGCTGAGGCGATTGCTGTTTTCACTTTTCAATTTTTTCGGCGTTTGTCAATATATGTGCTGGCGCAGCCCGATAGTGCCATAAACACGGCATCCTGATATAACCCAAAATCAGAAGCCAACACGGTTATAGGCTAACACCTTTTTTTTATTTAGAAATTCCTGAATCGCTCATAGCGCTGGGCAGCTATCTCTTCGCCGGACTTGCCGCGATAGCTCTCCAGGAAGGTCTTGATCTGCTCTTTCAGGCAGCCGCCGATGGCTTCTGCAGTGTCCTGGTCCGCGCCTCCGAATTCCGGAATGATCTTTTCTATGACATGAAGCTGTTTCAGATCCTGTGCCGTAATGCGCATGACTTCGCTGGCTTCCTTTGCCCTGGACGAATCCTTCCATAAAATAGAAGCGAATCCTTCCGGGGACAGAATGGAATACGTGGCATTTTCCAGCATCCACACCTCGTTTCCCACTGCCGTAGCCAGGGCGCCTCCGCTGCCGCCTTCTCCGATGAAAATACATAGCACGGGTACCTTCAGGGCCGACATCTCCCGCAGATTGCGCACAATTGCCTCTCCCTGTCCCCGTTCCTCAGCCTCGATGCCGCAGAAAGCTCCTGATGTATTGATAAAGCTTACTATGGGACGGTTGAACTTCTCCGCCTGTTTCATGAGACGCAGTGCCTTGCGGTACCCTTCCGGCATGGGCATTCCGTAATTCCGTCGCTGGCATTCCGCAGGTTCTTTCCCTTTGTGGTCCGCAATCACGGTCACCGGCTGGCCGTCCAGGAAGCCGATTCCGCCCACAATGGCCGGGTCATCCCGAAAGCATCTGTCCCCGTGGGCTTCCACGAAATAATCAAATATTACATTCATATAGTCAAGTGCGCTGGCGCGCTCCAGCCTGCGGGCTGCCTTTACCTTCTCCCAGACACTCTTAGGCCTGAGGGTCCATTCTTTTTCCTTCAATATTTCATTCAATATAAAATGGAAGTCCTTACCCGGCGCAAAATCCGCATACTCCCCTTCCCGGCACTGATGCGCCCTGATCAGAAAATAAATGGTTTTCTTCAGGTTCCTGCGTTCCACGATGCCGTCTATGATGCCGTGCTCCACCAGGAATTCGGCGGTCTGAAAGCCCTCCGGCAGTTCCTGTCCGATGGTCTGGCGGATCACTCTCGGTCCCGCAAAGCCAACCAGCGCCCCCGGCTCCGCCATGATTACATCTCCCAGCATGGCAAAGCTGGCAGTAACACCTCCCGTGGTGGGATCAGTGAGTATGGTGGTGTACAGCAGCCCGGCCTCCCCCAGCTTCCGGATCGCCGCGGAAGTCTTCGCCATCTGCATCAGGGATATCAGCCCCTCCTGCATCCTGGCGCCGCCTGAGCAGCAGAACAGAAAGACCGGCAGCCTCTTCTCGATGGCGCGTTCCACTGCCGCAGTAATTTTTTCCCCTACCACATGGCCCATGCTTGCCATCATAAATCTGGAGTCACAGATTCCCAGCACGATATCTTCGCCGAACACCCTGCACTGCCCCACGGTGACGGCCTCGTCCAAGCCGGTCTTCTCTCTTGCCGCCGTGATCTTGTCCTCATAGCCTTCATAGGCAAGGGGATTGCGTATCGGCATATCCGTGAACCACGGCTCAAAGGTATGGGGGTCCGCCACCATGCGGATGCGGTTCGGCACCTTGACTCTGAAGTAGCCTTCACATTCGTAACAGATGTATTTCCGCTTTGCCACCCGGCCCCGGTCTACCATTTTGCCGCATTTGGGGCAGCGGATGAGATAGCCGTCATCCCCCTCCTGCGCTCCGGAATCCGGCTTTCCGTTATCTGTCTGTGTCCGGGCATTTTCAGAGGGCTTCTGCCTCTCTGACAACCTTGTAAAAAAAGCAGCCCGCTTTTCCCTGCCATCCTTTTTTATCGATTTTCTCATGCTTAAATGCCTCCTGTACACATTTTCGTCCCACGCATCCTCACTTAGGAATTGTCGGAAAATAACTGCTGCAATTGCTTCAGGCAAAAGCCCGGAAAT
>DKVC01000040.1 GCA_002490995.1 Lachnospiraceae bacterium UBA7188 | reverse complement strand
TATTAGGTTCACGGATTCAGGTAAATGGTATTGCGCCCGGTTCCATACTCATGGCCTAAAATATTATTGTATTCGATTTAATGAAAATTAGTATTTGCTTATCCATATATCCTGTAATTGCCGCTCAAGGCCAGAAGTGCAAAAAGATACAGGCAGTTGTCATAATATCTCCTGTTTCCCCTGCGCAGCGGCTGGTTCCAGAACCATTCCACCCATTTTCTGGCTGTATTCCAGTCACTCTCCGAGCCATCGGACTCCCCGCAGGATACGGTCAGCGCCCCCTGGGCCGTAGCTGCCAGCAGACCTACCGGGTGGAGTACCGTCCTGTCCAGAGGCGTCCCGTCTGTCTCGAAGACGCATCTGGCCGCCTCCAGATCCGTACCCAGAAAGCGCATCTGGCGCAGCGGCGCGGCGTACTGTCCTTCATCCCTGCCGAACCACACACAGTCCAGTCCGATGTTGGCCGCAGTCCGGTAGGCATCGCTGTAGAACCTTCCATGCGTGTCGCTCCATCGCAGCTTCCTGGACAGGGGCGCTCCGTCGAATCCGCTGTATTCCGGATTCAGCCCCGTGGCAGGATGGCAGGCCTTTGCCAGATATCTCCTGCTGGCATCCGCCGCCCGCTTCCAGAATTCCCTGTCTTCCTCATCTGCCCAGAGGGCGAACAACTCATAAAAATGGGGCAGGTGATAAGAGGGATCCGTGAAATCGGCTCCGGGCACAAAGAGGATCTGCCCGTTTTCCCGGTTCCACATAGGCGCTCCCGGCCTGCCGCCCTCCCCCTTATGGAGACAAGCTCTCAGAATGCTCCTGGCCTCCCGGGAATACTGAAAGATTCCTTCCCCGTCCCCCCATCTGTGGGAGGCGAAGAACAGCGCCATGGCAAAATACTCTTCCCCGTCCGGCGCGGGACCCCAGGCATTTTTCTCCCCATTTATCTTACAGCTCCAGGCAAAATATCCCTCGTTCTCCCCTTCTT
The DNA here is from genome assembly GCA_002490995.1 of Lachnospiraceae bacterium UBA7188. Lineage (GTDB taxonomy): Bacteria > Bacillota > Clostridia > Lachnospirales > Lachnospiraceae > Acetatifactor. The sequence continues at coordinate 16,110 of DKVC01000040.1, read as the reverse complement.
CCATATACATATAAGTTTTGGCCCATTTCCAGAGACGGTCGAATTCTTCCTTCCAATCCAGCTGGACGCACAGCATCATGCCATAGGACATGCCCTCCGTCCGCACGTCGTTGTTCCCCGTGTCCTCCAGATAACCCATGTCCTCCCCTACGGGATGGTAGATTCGCTCCTCTTCGCTCCCGTAAAAGAACTCCGACACGGCGCTCTCTATCTTTTCCCTGATTTCCTTCTCGCTCTTACCGATCTCCGCAAATACATTTCGGTATCTGCCCGTCTCAAAAGCTCCCATATCTCCTCCTTGTGTCCCCAGGCGCAAGTCTGCCGGATTTTACCGCCCTGCACTCGGCATTTTGGCAGCCGGCCTTACATATCATAAACATCCCTGACACAGCGCTCAAACTTCACAACAGCCTTTGCCTTTTGGTAGCAGCAAATCGTTTCCCCCGTCTCTATCCTGCTTCAGGACAGTATGTATAATGTAGGCTTCAATGCGCCGTATACACAAAATCCGCAAATCCCGCCCTGCCGCCTGTCTCCAGCGTGGAGTACAGAAACAGCCCGAAGCGGCATCCCACAAAATGATCCAATTTGAAATGCAGCTTATGTGTCACGCCTATCTTCTTCCATCCGCCGCAATGCCAATAGAAAAACCGCGCCTCATCCCTCATCCCGGCAAAATCCGCCTCCACCCGGAGCCTTACCCTGCTCTCTGTGATCTCCACGCTCTCCCATTCCTGTTCCTGTAAATCCTTCGGCGTGTCCAGGGCATCGTCCGTCTCCACGGCCTTCATCACCAGGCAGCAGACGCCGTCCTTTTTTGCAGCTGAAACCATGCCATAGCCTCCCTGGAGGGCGCAGATTCCGGCATAATCCCCTTCCTTCAGCCCGCTGACATCCACGGTCACCTCCGCCCCGCAGCCCGGGTAAAGCATCCGCTGTGTCAGGATATTCCTGGCCTGCGTCAATCCGGCGCACAGCTTGTCCGTGGTGACCCACAGCATCCCCGCTTCCCTGTCAAGGCGAAGCAGGGACAGCTCCGGCTCATGGTTGAACTGCCATGGGCTTTTCAGCCCGAAACACCCGAAATCCGGCTCCTGCTCCTTTCCCCGGGAATCCAATTCCCCATCCCGGAAATCATCGCTTTGCACCAACGGCTTATATGGATAGTCCGGCCTCCCGGAGGACAGAGCGACCGTCCGGGGCGCCTTTCCCGCCTCCCCGAATACAGGCCTGTCTTCATCCCAGTGTACCGGCACCAGCACGGGAATCCTTCCCACGGCTCCGTTATCCTGGAACAGTACCCCGTACCATTTTCCCTCCGGCGTATCCACGATGCCGCCCTGAGCCACTCCCTGCCCAAAGTACCCCATATCATCGCACAGCACGTCCCCTCCAGTAAATTCCCCCTCCAGGGAATCCGCCTGAAAGCAGGCCTGGGTCCTCATCCACCTGTCCCGGAGGGAATGGATCAGAAACAGGTAATACTTACCGTTTATTTTGTAAAAATGGCTTCCCTCATATCCAAGCATGGGGTTCCCGGCATCGCTGACCGCTAATCGGTTCAGCCCTCCCTCCAGCGGGCCGCTCAAATCCTCCTTCAGCTGTGTAATAAACACATCCCGGTTTCCATGGGCGATATAGACGCTCCCGTCCTCATCGAACAGCAGGGAATTGTCATAATAAAAGCCTTCTATGTAGTGCTTTTCCCACGGGCCCTGCACCGACTGCGCCGTATACAGATAGGTTTTTCCCGTGTCATTCGATGTAAAGCACACATAAAAAACCCCCTTATGAAAACGCAGGCTGGCCGCCCACATCCCTTTTTCGTATATATGTTCCTCCCCTGTCAGCGTCTGCCCCGGCGTGCTGTCCAGCCTGTCGTAGACATAGGAAACATGCTCCCAGTTTCCCAGGTCATAGGAACGCAGGATCTCCCCTCCCGGCATGAAATGCATGGTGGTGCTCACCATATAATAAGCGTCCCCCACGCGGATCACATCCGGGTCAGGATAGTCCAGGCCTGTGACAGGATTTGTTATCTGTATCTGCATATGGCGCCTCCTCTCTGTTTTTCTGCTCTATGTTTTTCTACAATATATAAGGAATCAGAAGTTGACTCAATCTTCTTCTGACTCCACATTGTAGCATACCGGCATAGGAATGTCCTCTCATCTGTTGCTCACTGTTGATTATAGATTGCTTTTCCGCAGGGAAACGCCGCTCCTGGAGGCTTCATGAAAAATGTAGGATCATCATCTGCCAGCAATCCGCTGAAAATTACAGGCGTCTGCTCCCTGGAATCCTGTAATTTCTCCAGGCAGCAGACGCCTGCCACGAAAATGTACAATCTGTCTTAGAAAGAAAGCATTCACTCATTACTTGAACGCACAAAACATTGTTCACAGCCTCGATGTCTCGTAAGCGTAAAACGTTATCTTACCACCAGCGTCGTGCTTACGGAACTGTATTCCTCTTTTACGTCCAGCTCCTCCGTCATATCCAGCACAGGCTCCCCCCGGAAATTGAAGTGCACCCGCCGGATACCGCTGCTGCGCGCGCCGTCCACGCCGGGTCTGGCGTGATAGCTATTCCACACCGTCCCGTCCCCGTCTGTCACATAAGCGTTGTGCCCGGTGCCGAATTCCCCCTCCACGCTTCTGGAGGTAAGGATGGGGTAGTTCTTTTTCTGCCAGCTGGCGGGATCCAACAGGTCATTCCCCTTTTCGGCCGTAAGCATCCCCACCACATAGGAAGTATCCACGGCCGCGCTGGAAAAGGTCAGGTACAGCTTATCCCCCCTTGGAAGTGCAAACGGCCCTTCGTCCACAAAAGTATGGTTGTTCGCCCATCCGTATTCCGGTTTGGATAAAAGCACCGGATCCGTAAGCAGTTTCCATGGTTCCTCCGGATCCAGCTTCGCAATGTACAGCCACGCTCCCAGGTCTTTGGGCAAAAACTGCCTCTGTGACCACACCACGTAGTATTCCCCCTGCCATGGGAAACAGGTCATGTCCAGGGTGATCTCCTTTCCCGCCTCGCAGATATCGCTGCCGTCCTTTCTCACCACCCTTTTCGGCGCAGACCAGTCCTCCCGGCAGAGGGGATTTCCGCCTTCCTTCAGCGCCATCACATGGCTTTCCTCCCAGTAAAACTCTCCCGGCGTGGCCGCGTGGAAGATGTAGAGCCTGCCGTTTATCTCATGGAATTCCGGCGCCCAGAGCAGCCCGCCGATTCCCTCGTAGGTTTCGGAATCCAGAAGCAGATGCTCCTTCGCCGTCACCAGTTCCGGAATGCTGTCCCCTTCCCGGATATACAGGGTATGGTTGCCGTCCGCGTCATTGGTTGCGATAAAGTAATATTTTCCCTGCCATCTCCCGATACAGGGGTCGGCGCGGTCAAAGGCAATGGGAAAAGCGTAGTGCTCCTGGTGCAGCCTGCCCTTTAAGGGATAGGTTCCCTTTTTCTCAAAATCCACATGGGACAGATCCCAGTCCACCCGTTTCTGCGCCCGGCTTCCGTCACTGTAAAGAGCTGCTGCCCGGTACCGCTCCAACATTTCCGGGCAGGAGGCTTCCACCCTCTCCGGGAATTCCGTCCCTGTGTGGACAGGCGTCAGCAGGCTCCTGCGCAGCCAGTCCGCCGCTTCCCCGGAGATTTCCACCGCATTGTGGGGAACGGCTCCCAGAATGCCCGTGTCCCGGGGTATCCTTCCCCTGCCTGAGCCTGTCGCAAAGGGATCTGCGCAGCTTGCCGGAACCTTGAGCAGCTTCCTCTCCTCCAGGCTTCCGATCTCGGACACATACCAGCTTCCGTCCTGTTCCTGCCAGACAATGCGCACCGTTCCCTTCTCCGGCTGATAAGCGCAGGAAATCTGTTCTATATATCCCGTCCCCAGCTTCAGCAGGCCGATTTCACGGTATTCTGTCAGATTGTGTGTGTCAAAGAGGATGACGCTTCCCCGGCTCTCCTCATCCGGTTCTCCGTCCCCCGCCGTGCGGACTGCCGCCACCGCCCAGCGTCCCTCCCCCATGGCAAACAGCCAGGGATTTTTCAGGCTCTTGGGATTCAGGGAGCCGTCCCCGTTCTCCGTGGCTTTCGCGAACAGCACGCCGCTGTTATGGTTCAGCGCCTCATAGGCAAGCCCGTCTTCCCCCAGTGCCAGGTGCATGCTGTAGGCCAGCCTGGGGTCATATAATTTTTCGTCTATGGGCTGTCTGGTATAATTCAATAAGTAGGCCATCTTTTCCTCCTGTTTCGGTTTCGCTTTTGGCTGCTTGCTGGCCTTTCGCTGCAGTTTACTGCAATTTTAATCGGTGCACAGTATCTATTCCGGCGGTCTTGCGTATTGAATCATATGCCTGGGCAGAAGCTCTCCTCCGGCCCCAGATAGGACTCCGGCGGCACAATATCCGTGCGGTATATCCGAATCCTCTCCAACGCCGTACCTGCCTCCATGGCACCGATCCGCAGTTCCTGTACGCCTTTCTCAAAAGTCATCCTGACCCTGGTCCTGCGCTCCTTGTCCAGCGCCGGGCCTGCCCATCTGCTGTCACTACAGTCCCCGGCGGCGAAATCGGGAGGAAGCAGCTGTGCCTTAACCGCGCCTCCCTTCCCGCCAGACACCAGGAAGTGTACGCCCTGTCCGTAAACCAGGGAGTTCGCCGGAGCCGTCATAAGCTCCACCCAATACTCCCCAGCCTCCTCCGCCAGGAAACGGTAACATAATTCCGGCTTCTCCTCCTGCTCCGCAAAGGAAGCCGTACTGGGAAAGACCTTCACTGCGCTTCCATGCTTTCCGTAGTCCTTAAGGATACGGAATTGTCCTTTTTCCGTATCTTTCCTGCTGCAAAAATGTTCTGCAGCTATGACGGTGATCCCGCCCTTTCCGAAGAAAGCCCTATGCACAAACGCTGTCCGATACTGTACTCCGCCCTGGCCTGCCTCAGCCTGGAGCTGCCCGTCCGCCCCCTGCACTTTCCCTGCATGGATCTCTGCCTTAACCCTTGCGCCGCCGCCCTCGATCCACAGCGTCAGCCCCCGGGGTTCCTCCGGCAGCGCCTCTCTCCGGCACAGCAGTTCCACCTCCTGCAGGGATTCCACATTCGCCTCCGCAGGCGATACCGTCAGCCACTCCGGGAATCCTGCCGGAAAAGTTCCTTCCCCGTCCCTGCCTTCCGCCGTGATCCGGTAGTGCAGTTTTCCCTGTCCCTCGTTGGCTATCTCCAAAACCACCCGGCGGCATCCGGCATACCCGAAATCCGGGATCCTGAGAACCTGATCCGGGGATGAACCTCCGGTAAACGTTTCCTCCCCGTCCTTCCGGGATACGCTGAGCCTGGGTTCCTCCGCCGGCTCCACATGCATCAGCAGGGGATAGCGGTAATCCTCCTGGCACCAGCGGGTGAAGCCGATATGCTTAGCCAGCTGCATCCCGTTCCATTTCCCGTCACGGAAAGCGGCCCATTCCCGGACAAATTCCCGGTCTGCCCGGATGCACTCCCGGGCCAGCATTCCGTACCGGTTCGCCTCTTTCCTGTTCTGAGCGGCGTAATGGTGGTTTTTCCCGGCATACAGATGGAGCTTCAGCAGATTCATACTGGCCTTTGCCGGATAGTGGATCATGCTGTAATAAGCCTGCTTGTCCTGAAGCCGTCCCATGACCTCCTCCGACAGTTCCTCCGCCTCCCGGACTCTCTCCAGCATCCGGTCTGTCTCCTCCTCATGGCAGGGGTGGTAGATCCCGGCATGGAGGGATTCCGGCCTGCACAGGCTGTTTAAGCGGATATAGTCCGTCAGCGCCTTCCCGATCTTCCCGCAAAGCTCCTCCGGCTCCCCGGGAAAGGTACTGCGGACCCACTCTTTGGTATACTCCGCAGGGCTATCCGAATTGCCATACCCCCACTTCTCATAATTATATGCCAATGCCATAAAATAAGAAAGGGGTATTTCATGAAATTTCAGATCCCCCACGTTCACGATCCACACATCGCGGACGCCGTACTCATAGGCCTCCGACATCTGTTCCCAGATCTGGGAAAGGGGCGTGGAATCCACCCATTCATAGGAAACCGGCCCCCCGTGGTAGTCCAGATGATAGTACATGCCGAATCCGCCCTCCCGATTGCGGATCTCCTCTCCCGGAAGCGTGCGCATATAGCCGTAATTATCCTCGCAAAGCATGCAGGTCACGCCTTCCAAGCCCTCCCAGCCTTTCAGCCCCGGCGTATCCTCATCCCCGTAGAAATAAGGCTCCACCTCCTTGTATAGGGCAAGGAGCAGCGGAACCTGCCCGGATTCCCGTTTTACATGGCGATCTATCAGCACCCTCTGCTTTCGGATGATATCTTTCAGCAGTTCGATATTTTCCCGGAGCGTGGAATCCCTGCCCAACATGGAGGTGTCCCGCTCCCCCCGCATGCCGATGGTAATGATATTCTCATATTTCCCGCTGCGCTTCAGGGCATCCTCCCAGTAACGCGCAAGCCCCTGTTCATTGGTATAGAAATTCCATTCATTCCCATAGGGGCTGTCCTCCCCCCGCACCTTGTCCCACTCCTCGCTGGCGCGCAGACACGGCTCGTGATGGGAATACCCCATGACCACCCCGTAAAGATCCGCCAGTTCCTCGTTCCTGCCGCCAGGGCCGTCCAGGGGAAAGGAAGCGCTCCACATGGCAGGCCATAGGTAATTGCCCTTCATCCGCAGCAGAAGTTCGAAGATATGGTCGTAGGCTTCCGCGTTAAATCCCCCGAAATGCTCCGTGACCCAGGTTCCGAAGCAGGGCCACTCGTCATTGATGAAAAAACCTCTGTATTTCACGCTGGGCTCCCGGGACAGGGTTTCGATATCCTCCCGGAGGACGATTTCTTCCTTCTTCAAGGGTTCCGCATCTCCCCAGTAACACAGCGGCGACACGCCGATATATTCCGACAGGGAGAACATGCCGTAGATCGTCCCCCGCTTGTCGCTGCCGCTGATCAACAGGATTCTCTTCAGGCTCTCGGGAAAAAAGGGACACTTTCCTCCCTTTTCCAGGGATATCATCTGAATCCGGTAGACTTCCCGTTTCGCTTCTCCCCCGTCCCTGCGCAGGCCATCTAAATCCGCCAGGCCGCTTTCCGCCAAAGCGTCCAGTATCCTGCTCTTTCCCAATGTGGCGCACAGGATGATTTGGGACGCTTCCTTGGTAATGTCCGTCTCCGTCACCACCATGGGCAGCGCACCGGTCACTTTGCGGATATCCTCCGCTACCTTTCCGGCAATCCTGCGGACGCCTTCATAACCACAGCTTTCCACCAGAAGGGGCGGCATCATGTCTTTTTTCAATCTTAGTTCCATACTCTGTTTCCTCCGGAAGGGCGCTTACAGTGTCCCGTTCTCTTTTGCTATCTTCATAAAATGTGCGGTAAATGGATACCCCGCTTTCCGGACTGCCACCTTACGTAACCGAAGCCCAGAATGGTAAATTCCTTCTCTTCCTCCCCGGGAGCCATGCGTACTTCCACATGGTATTCCCGGCATTCCTTTCCCCGAAAGCATATCACCGGATTGCAGTGGAGCCACCCGTTTACATGAGGGTCAGCCGTCAGCACCTGCTCTCCGTCCACAAATACCTGGGCACGCCCTACGGAAGCGCTTCCGGAGTCCTTGAAGATTAAAATCAGGGCGCTGCAGAGTATATCAAGGGAGAAAGGACTTCCCTGGGAGAAAGGACTTCCCTGGGAGAAAGACTCCCCGCCCGCCCTGTGCATCCAGTTGTTGGGAAATTCCTTCGTGGGCGTCAGGTTCCTGTCCATTTCCACCGCCTGCAGCTCCTCGTCAGTATGGCAGAAGCTTCCGCAGTCCACCCGGACGCCCGCCTCCCGGGATGACCTGTCGAACAGCCTGACCTTCTCAAACTCTCCCCCAAGGGGCGGGGCTGTCTCCTCCAGGCAGAGGGTATCCTCTCCCCCCGGCAGGCCGTCCACAGCCTCAAGCAGATGCAGGACGCAGTCCGCCATCACCCGATGCCCCAGGTTGGAGGGATGAAAACAGTCATAGAAGAACTGCCCCTTCCCGAACACCCTTCCCTGGCCGCTTTTTTGATAAAACTGTTCCACCACCGCATCCCGCACGCTTACCATGGGCAGATCGTAAGCCCTGCCCACAGGCGCAAGGCGCTCCTGCAGATTCCAGTCATCGGCAAACACGGCGAACAGCAATATCACCCCGGGGGCATTGGGAGCCGCCAGGATCTTCCTCACCAGGGAGTCATAACACTCGCCTTTTGTCTCATCCCCCTCGTCATTCACGGCAAATTCCACCACCACGATATCCGGTTCCACACTGCCGTCCCGGAGCACATCCCGCTCATAGCGCAGCATCCCCAGCTCAGAAGGCGTACCCCCGACGCCCGCTTTGATATAATGAATATTACCTTCCGTCTCCCGCCCGGCCAGGCGGCAGAAGCCTTCAAAGGTTTTATAAGCATAGCACTCCGTGTTGATGGGAACGGCCCCGGCTCCCTGGGTGATAGAGCCGCCGATAAAGGCGATGGTTACATGCTCTCCCTTCCGGGCTCTTTCCATGGCTCGCTGCAGCCTTGCCGGATTTCCCGTCTGCACCAGGGATTTCTTTATTATATTTATGTAGTCTTCCGATGCCAGATTTACCGGATCGTCCTCCGGCTCCGCAGGCGCATCAAACCCGTCCTGCAGATACAGCTTCACCGAGACAAGGGCCAGTTCCCCTTCCCGGGGAAATTCAAAGCGTATCTGTCCCGGCACATCATCTCCGGAATCCCCCGGATGCTCCCCCAGTTCCACAATCCGTTCCATGCCGTCCGCCGGTATGGTGACCCGGATTTCCGTCCCCGGACTTCCCGCGTTCTTTTTTCCGTACATCTGTAAGACAAAATCTGCCGTCTGGCTATGCCCCTGTACCATTTCCACCGTAACGCCGATGCTGTGTACCAGTCTGCGGAATCCCTGTGCCGTATGCAGCAGCCGGAGTGTCTCTTCCTCCGTAATATTTCCCGCGATCCTTGCAAAGCTTTCTATCCTTCCCCCGTCCAGATAGAGAAACTGTATCCCCCTGCCGTCCGGCTGAGGGGAAGCGGCGATCTGCTTTTTCCGCATGATGTAAAAGCCCTTCCGCCTGGCTTTTGGGTCTCTGGGCGCTTTGGGTCCCTGTGTACTCCTGCCAATACTTTGTTCCATTCCCTTTTCCTCCCTGCGCTAACCACGCCGCCATTTATGCTGTACGCCGTTGAAATATCTATGGAATTACCGAAAAATAACCCCTTTATTTCATGCGTCCAAACAAAGGCCGGCATGCGGGATAAATTTCCCGGAACACCTGATACCGCTCTTCGTATTTTTCCACCAGACCGGCGTCAGGCTCTATGGTTTCCGCTACCTTCACCAGTTCCGCCGCGGCCTCCTCCACGCTGCCCAGCTCCCCGCAGGCCACCGCAGCCAGGATCGCGCCGCCCAAAGCCGGTCCTTCCTCGCTCTCGATGGTCTCCACGCTCAAATTCAGCACATTGGCGATCATCTTTTTCCAAAGCGGACTCTTTGCGCCTCCCCCGCATATCCTCGTCCTGCTGATGGGGATGCCCAGCTGTCTGGCCACCTCCAGGGAATCCCGCAGGGCGAAAGCCACCCCTTCCAGCACCGCCTGGGTCATGTCGCCCCGGGTGGTGTCCATGCTCATCCCGATAAAGGCTCCCCTTGCGTCCGGATCGTTATAGGGCGAACGCTCCCCCATCAGATAGGGGAGAAAATAGACATGGTTCTGCCCCAGCTTCCCAACAGCCTTCTGCTCCTGCGCGTAATCCGAAGTTTTTAAGATATTTTCCATCCACCATTTATTACAGCTGGCCGCGCTGAGCATACAGCCCATGAGATGATATTTCCCGTCCGCGTGGGCGAAGGAATGCAGGGCATTGTTCCGATCCACCTTGAATTGCCCGGAAGACACAAAAATGGTGCCGCTGGTTCCCAGGGAAATATTGCACATATTTTCCCCAACGGTTCCCGTGCCCACCGCGGCGGCGGCATTGTCCCCCGCACCCGCAGCCACCCGGACGGACGCGGGAATTCCCAGCATCCGTGCCGTTTCGGGAAGCAGCGTCCCCACGGCCTCATAACTTTCATGGCATTCCCCCAGCTGGGAAAGGCGGATTCCGCACAGGCTGCACATCTCCTGGGACCATCTGCGGTTCTTCACATCGAAAAACAGCGTCCCCGAGGCGTCGGACATGTCCGTGCAGAAAACGCCTGTCAGCCTGTATACAAGATAATCCTTGGGCAGCATGATCTTCTCTATCCTGGCAAAGTTCTCCGGCTCGTTCTTCCTCACCCAGAGCAGCTTGGGCGCCGTAAAGCCCGCAAACGCCACGTTGGCCGTGTATTCCGAGAGCTTCTGCTTCCCCACGGCCGTGTTCAGGTAGTCCGTCTCCTCCCCTGTCCTGCCATCATTCCAGAGGATCGCCGGGCGGATGACATGATCGTCCCTGTCCAGAAGCACAAGCCCGTGCATCTGCCCGCCCACGCCGATGCCCGCGATCAGCTTCCTGTCCACGTCCTGTACCAGTTCCTTTATGCCGTCTACAGTCTGTTTATACCAATCCTCCGGATTCTGCTCCGACCATCCCGGATGTGGGAAACAGAGGGGATACTCCCTGGATACGATCTTATACAGTTTTCCTTCCGCGTCCATCAGCAGCAGTTTCACCGCCGATGTTCCCAAATCAATGCCAATGTATAACATTTCAGCCTCCTTTTCAATTTCCGATGCGATTTTCAGGTACATTTTTAATTACAGCAACTGTAACATAATTCCTTTTGGATGTCTTCTCACCTGTTGCTGACTGGTGGTTACATATTGCTTTTTTGCTGAAATGGTACATTCCCGGAAATCAAAAGAAAACGACACAATCCCCGAAAATGTTCTGGAAATTGAAAATATTGCCAAGCTCTATGAAAACGGTTCGGCAGGGCACGAAAATATTTGGGAGTAACAGGATTTTGTTTATGAAGGACGGCGAAATAAAGACCTCCTTAAACCGGGAACAGGAAAACAAACAGGCCTTTTTCGCGGATATTTTGAAGAAAATAGAATGGATAGAGGGAGGAAGCTAAATGTACTCGAAATTATCAATCCGTAATGCGTGCGGCAGGCTTCCGGTGTTATTCTGAGCCGCGTGAGAGGCGCGCAACTTTCAGCAGCCCTTTGTCCCGATAAATCTCTCAATCGCTTTCCTGACCCCATCCTCATCATTGGTGTCTGTAACAAACTGAGCCTGTTTTCTGACCTCCGCATCCCCGTTGCCCATAGCATGAATTCATCTAAGCTTACATCCAGCATTTCCTGCTTTCCTTTCTTTTTATTCTTTTACCCGCTTTTCATTTCCAGTAGAATTATTAGAATCCTTCCTTCTGCAAATATACCGGATATCTCGTTCGCGCACTTCTCCTATCAAACATCTAGCTCCGGCTTTAATTCTTCGATTGTATCAAGAATATGTTTCGCATCTTCTTTTTTTAGCAGATGCAGACTTGGAAACAGTTCATCTCCTGTCAGTAAATAGTTGATGCTCACATCATATGCTTCCGATATGTTCACTAACTCCTCCAAAGTCGGTTTCCGTGTCCCTGCAAGCAATGAATTCATCCGGGTATAAGAAGAAACCGGACAAGGCGGTGTTTCCATATAGGCGTTATAATAGTCACTGCATAATTGCTTCAAACGATCTGCAAATGAATTTTCCATAGCGACCTCCATTCTGATTAAGCACTTCACACGAAAATAATCACCGGCCAAAAGCAAACCCATGAAAAAGATGAACCACACATTTCATTCCTGCCAGCCATTATACACAGCAAGCCATGCCGTTTATCCGGTTTATGTGCAAGATTTAATCACCGAATCTATAGGCTGCAACACACCCCGACAGATAATAAGCCTGCCGGAATGCAGAGAAAATCGACTGGCGGGAACGAAAGAGTATGCAACTTCTCAATAGAGATTATGCCACAATAAAAGAAGAAAATCAAGAACTGTCACTCCTCTGGATCGGACGGTATACACACAGCCGACCGAACTGCCGGCCTCCGCAGGGGCACAGAAACCGGATATGCTCGGGATAGTATTGGATATTGACATAAAATTCCCTGCTGTCAATCTCCTCCCACTGCTCCTCCGTGAACTGGGATTCCAGCAAGATCAGCGGCAGGATAACCTCCTGCGTCCCGCCGTCAGGCAAATCCAGAAATGGGGAATTCAGCTCCGGATTCAGCAAATAGAATAACTCCAGGTCAAACTGGTTCCCCCATGCGCCGGAGGAAAAGCCCATGGCGGTAAAATCCAGGATGTCCCCGCCCGGGCTCGTTTTGGTGACGGTGAAACAGATCAGCCCCACGCGGGCATCCTCCGCCAGGCCGTCCTCCCGGGGATAGACAAGGATATAATCTGGAAATTTCTCTTTGACCAGGCTCCCATCCCCCCATTCCCACCCGCTGAACGTCATCCGGTAACTTCCGAGCCCAATGCTTTCCCCATACCGGCAGGTGCGGATAGGGGGATCCGGATACCTATCGTGCAGCGCCCAGGCCTTCCGGAGGGACAGGCAGAAGAACAGCAAAATGCCGAATATTGTAAGACGATATACAGATATATATTTGCTCATAGCCCGCCACACTTTCCACTTCCGCCGCATTTTTCGCGGTATAAGGAAAACCGCCCGGCCTCCACCCTGTAAATCACATCCGAACGGCTCTCCAAATCCTCCCTGCTATGGCAGGCCAGGACAATCAGCACATCCTTGTCCCTTTCCTCCAGAATGATTTTGCGTATCAGCTCATAACCCTCTGCATCCAGACCGTTAAAGGGCTCGTCCAGAATCAACAGGCGGGGATGCTCCATGATGGCGCAGGCGTATGCAAAAGGATTGCATAACAAATAAGCAGGTTTACATCTGCTTCATAAAAAGGTATGATAGATATCGATGGGACTGCTTTATGCTGCCCGGTATATAAAATACCGTGGCTTTCGAAAGTGCGCCGTCTGAAGACGTGGATACTGGCGCTCCTTCCGGATTGGGATCATCTCTTTTTTAAGCAGCGACATCACGCCTATGGGGTCTTTTTCCGTGGCCAGACGGAGAAAGCCCCTGCATATATGGGCTGCCATACTGAAATTCACTTTATATACATGTTTGGTCTGGCCATGCTTTATGACGGTAAGGTTAACGAGAGCTTCTGTCATATTGTAAGCGATCAGCTTCGCCCATATTTCCTGCTTGCAGGCATAAAATACACAATCCGGAAGATCACATACAAATATCGCGTAATCTGCCGTCAATGGATTTATTGCTCTGTGCGTTTCTACATATCGCTCATATATCAGCCTGCAGCACAGATCAAACTCTACTTCTCCTTTTTGAGTCCGCAAAAGATGTGATATTTGAACCTTTCCAATATAATCCTCTGACCGTGCTTCAATCTCATAACATTTTCTCTTACATACAAATCCACCCGCTGTAATAAACTCTATCAGAGACAGATTTTCAGAATTTGTTATAATCTGTAAAGGCTGTTACTGCACTGCCCGCCCATAGGAATACCCCCTGTCCGAAACGATTCCCCCGGGCCTCCACTCAAAATAGACCACTGCATTTTCCCTCACAGGGAAGGATGCTCCCGCATTTCCGCCTTCCGGTCCGACCCGCCTGGTCTCCACAAAGGGACGCGCCGCAGACCGCAGGATCTTTCGTTCCTGTTCCGTGAGATGCGCCGGTTCCCCCAGGTCGTGCCATACTTTCAAAGGATTGCCGTGCTCCTCGTCCACCGTCTCGGTGAGAAGACAGCCCTCCCCCTCTTCCTTCATTTCCAACATAAGGAGGCAGGACTCCCCCTTACGCCCCACAGTATAGTTCCACGCTACGCCCCGGTAACTGCCGTCCTCCAGGCGCATCACCACCGCGCTGCCGTCCCGCAGGATGCAGTGCCCCTTCTTCTCTTTCAGTCTCTTAAAGAAAACAAAACTCCAGAATGTTGGCTTGGGGATACAGCCATCCGCCACCAGCCCGAAACCGCCGTGGAACGGAGTAAAGGGAACTCCCTGCTCCTCAAATACATCCCCGAAAGTCCAGTAGGAATAGGAGGCATTGTCATCCCCCAGCTTGGAAAGCTGATGTGCTATGTAAGCCGCGTTCCGGCAGCTGTCATGCAGGGGCGCATTGGGGATGTAGGACGTATTGAATTCGGTGATATGAATCTCCTTCCCCCGATAGGCCGGGAAACTGTCAATGATCTCCCTGGTAGTATGCAGATTGGCAAAGCCCTCCTCCGCCTCCATCAATTCCGGGTAACCGTAATGGCCCACATACTCCGGCAGCCCGGTGGTGTAATGATGCCTGGTGATAAAATCCGGCTCCACCCCGTTGTCCCGACAGTACTCCAAAAATGCCTGAATCCACACCTCGTCGCTGCCCCCGCAGACCGCAGGCCCTCCTACCCGGAAGCGCCCGTCCACTTCCTTCACCGCGGCAATAGTCCGACGGAACAGCTTAAAATATTCCTGCATATCCGCATGCTCCCAGAAGCCGGGAAGATTGGGCTCGTTCCACACTTCCACGGGCCAGGACACAACCTCCTCCCGCCCGTAACGGCCGCACAGATGCTCCAGCGTGGCTTTCACCAGATCCTCCCACGCCTCATAAGAAGCGGGCGGCGTGGTATTTCCCTTCCAGTAAAAAATGGTCTGCTCTCCCCTGGCCATCTTCCCCGGCATAAAACCCAGCTCCAGAAAGGGCTTCAGCCCCAATTCCCGGTAGCTGTCCATAACCCTGTCCAGATAGGTGAAATTATACTCCGCGTCGCCGTCCTCCGTCTCCTGATAGATGGCCATGTCGTCACAGAACAGCCCATGCCCTCTGATATGTTTAAAACCGATCTCTGCCTGCACCAGCTTTAGCTGTTCCTGATACTCCTTCGTCAGGGCAAGCCCCATGCGCCCTGTACCGATGCAGTAATCCACATGATTATGAAAAAAGGCTCTGTCCTCTTTTTTTACAATGATTTTCAACTCTTCCCCCATGAAAACCTCCCTCAAATTCTCACTGCGTAAACTGGTTCACCAGAGAACTGATCTTTCCCGCATTATCCCCGTTAGTTTTGCCCACGTTCTCCAGATCCTCCACCATTGCATTGGTATACTCGATCTTCTTCACAATATCGCCTACCCCGATCTCGTTTTCCTGAGCCGCTGATTGAATCACACCCATGCGTTCCCTGATGCTGGCCGCAGAATCCGCAAAACCGTTGGAGCTTGCTTCTATCTCTCTGATGGTATCGCGGATGTCAGCCACGGAATTTCCATATTCGCCGGCTATATCCACAAACTCCTGGAATCTTTTAGATACATCTCCTTCCATAAATCCGATAATATCGTCTACACAGCTCTGGACATTGGCAATATTACTGTTGATCTCTTCACAAATATCCGAAATCTGTCTGGCGGTTACGGAGGAATTGGACGCCAGATTGCCGATTTCCTGCGCCACCACTGCAAAGCCTCTGCCCTGCTCTCCGGCCCTTGCCGCCTCAATAGAAGCGTTTAAGGACAGCAGATTTGTCTGGCTGGCAATGCTTAAAATCTGATTGGCCATCTCGTTGATACGGGTCAAAGACTGCAGATTTACCATAGCCGCCTCCACGTTAGAACGGTTCTGCCCGATCTTGATGCCTGCCTCCTGAAGGGCACTGTCCGCCGTCTCCCGCATTTCCTCCGCGATACGGATCAGCTCCTTGCTCTTCTTGTCACCGGTCTTTACCTTGTCCTCCACATGCTCCACCAGCTCGGATATTTTTTCCACCTCGCCCGCCACGTTGCCGATGGCTTCGTTGGTGGTGGCAATGCCTGCCGCCAACTGCTCCGTGGTGGCGGAATTGTCACTCATATAATCAATCAGGCTCCTGGTAGTATCGTTCATGGTTCCTGAGGATATTTGCAGAGATTCCGTACAGCCTGAAAGAGTGGTAACCAGACTGCCCAGTGTGCTGTACAGAGAATTCATGGCCGAGGCAATCTGTCCTGTCTCACTCTTGCCGCCCACATATTTTTTCA
>DKVC01000121.1 GCA_002490995.1 Lachnospiraceae bacterium UBA7188 | reverse complement strand
TATATCATTATTATACTAGGAGATATATACATAATGGAAAAAAAGATACTTTTCCCCCAGGTGGGCGGATTCCTCCACGGCGGGGATTACAATCCGGAGCAGTGGCTGGACAGGCCTGATATTCTGGAAGAAGACGTGAGGCTGATGAAAAAAGCCGGAGTAAACAGCGCTACACTTGGAGTGTTTTCCTGGTCCGTCCTGGAACCTGTGGAGGGGGAATTTCACTTCGAATGGCTGGAAGCTATCATAGACAGACTGTATCAAAACGGCATATACACGGTGCTTTCCACGCCCTCCGGCGCCCGGCCTGCCTGGCTGGATGAGGCATACCCGGAGGCGATGCGCGTGGACAAGACAGGCATGCGGGCATATCACGGCGGCCGCCATAACCACTGCATGAGCTCTCCCGTATACCGGGAGAAGGTGGCGATTATTGACCGGAAGCTGGCGGAGCATTTCGGCTCTCATCCCGGCGTGATCATTTACCACATTTCCAATGAATTCAGCGGGGAATGCTACTGTCCGCACTGCGTTAGGAAATTCAGAAACTGGCTGGCAGACAAGTACGATCATGATATTGAAAAGCTGAACGCTGCCTGGTGGACTACATTCTGGAGCCACCGCTATAACAGCTTCGAGCAGATTGAGCCGCCGTTTGTGAACGGTGAGACCAGTGTCATGGGGCTGAATCTGGATTGGAAGCGCTTCACTACCTGGAATACCAATGATTTCATGAAGGCAGAGATTGAAGTGCTGCACAGCGTGACCCCGGACATTCCGACCACCGCAAACCTGATGCGGCTGTTCGGCGGGCTGGATTACCGGAAGATGGCGCCTGACATGGATGTGGTTTCCTGGGATAATTATCCCACTTTCCACAATGACTGGGAGACATTGGCGGATACCATGAGCGAGACTGCGTTCCAGCACGCGGTGATGCGTTCCCTGAAGCGCGGCAAACCGTTCATGATGATGGAGAGCGCTCCCGGCCTGGTGAACTGGCAGCCGGTAAACAAGCTGAAACGCCCCGGCGTTCACAGGCTGGCCTGCCTCCAGGCGGTTGCCTGCGGTTCCGATTCCGTGCAGTATTTCCAGTGGAGAAAGGGGCGTGGCTCCTATGAGCAGTTCCACGGCGCCGTGGTGGACCATATCGGGACGGATGACACCAGAGTGTTCCGGGAAGTGGCGGAAGTGGGAGAACTGTTGAAAAAGATTGCGCCTGCGGCGGGAACCACAGTGAAGCCCAGGGCAGCTCTTTTGTTTGACTGGGATAACCGCTGGGCCATTGACGATGCCAAGGCTTTTTCCCAGGCATCCAAGAAGTATGAGGAAACCTGTATCGATATCTGGAAAGCTTTTTTCCGGCTGGGCGTAGATATGGATGTGGTGGGCTCGGATGAGGATTTGAGCGATTATGATGTGGTGGCGGCGCCCATGCTGTACATGCTGCAGCCGGGGACGGCGGAAAATCTGAAAAAGTTCGTGGAGCGGGGCGGACAGCTTTTGGCAACCTACTGCACCGGCTATGTGAATCAGGAGCAGCTCTGTTTCCTGGGAGGATTTCCGGGGGATGGGCTGAAAGATTTGTTCGGCATCGTCAGCGAGGAAATTGATTCCCTGTACCCTTCCGACAGGAACTGGATTTTGCTGGAGGACGGCAGCTGCTGGGAAGTCAGGGATTATGCGGAGGTACTGCGGGTACAGGACGCCAAAGTGCTGGGTACCTATGCGGATGATTTCTATAAAGGGAGCGCAGCGCTGACCTGTAAGGATTACGGAAAAGGCAGGGCTTATTACGTGGCGGCCAGGACAGGGGCGGAGGAGATGCTGCCTTTGTTTGAAAAGATATTGGCAGATGCAGGTATCCCGGTGAGGATGCTTCCCGAGGGCGTGGAATGTCATGTGAGAAGCGGCGAGTCTGGAAGTTATGCATTTTATCTCAACGGCATTTCCAGGCCTGTGAATGTTTCCGGGGTGAAAGGAAAGGATCTGGTGACGGATGTTGAGATAGAGGATGTGCTGATGCTGCCGGCGTATGGGGTGGCGGTGGTGCATTCTGACTGCGATTGAAAGGGCAGGTTAGTGGTAATGAACTGCTGATATAGGAAAGACTACAACAATATTAGTAATATGAAAAAATACCGATGGCAGGCGAATCCGGCGGAGCAGGCAGCAGATTAATCAAGAGAAATTATCCTCCTGCTGCCTCTGGATGCCGGCTGCTGTCAAATATTCTGCCGCAGGCATGGCTTATACTCCCATGAGCGAATCCGTAACCTGCGTAAACACTTCAAAATAATCTTCGAAAGTCTTGCGGCAGCAGCCGGGGTTGGAAATAACGATTCCGGGACATCTGAGGCCGGTGAGGGAAAAGCCCATTGCCATGCGGTGGTCTTCATAGGTCTCTACAATGGAGGGCTTGGGGACGCCGGGCCAGACGGTGATGCTGCTTTCGCTTTCTTCACATTTGATTCCCATTTTTGTCAGTTCCGCGCAGATGGCGGCGATGCGGTTGCTCTCCTGGAAACGGATATGGCCTATGCCGGTGATGGTGGTGGGGCTGTCCGCAAAGGGGGCGATGGCGGCCAGGGTAATCGCCTGGTCGGAACAGCCTGACATGTCCGCGGTTACGCCATGGTAAATTCCGTTTTCGGGAGGAGTTACCAGAATGCCACGGGGGGTGTCGGAGGCACGGCAGCCCATTTTTTCCAGAATCCTGATAAAGGCCACATCTCCCTGCATGGAATCAAAGTGCACATGGTTGACGGTTACCGGGATATTTAAGAGCGGGCTCATGGCGTAAAAATAGCATGCGGCGGATACATCCGGTTCGATCCGGTAATCCATAGCCTGATAATGCTGTCCGGCACGGGTCAGGAAAGTACGTTCGTCTATCCGCTTCACCTGTACACCGAACTGTTCCATCATTTTCAGGGTCATCTCGATATAGGACATTCCGTGGGTGCCCTCAACAGAGGTAGTAAAATCTCTGTCGCACAGGCAGGAGACAATAAGCAGGGCGCTCAGGAACTGGCTGCTGCTGTCGATGTTGACGCTGATTGCATCTTTTCGGAAGCCATGCGCTTTCAGGGTAAAAGGGAAGTATCCCTCAGGGAAATGTCCCTCGGGAAAATGTCCTTCTGTGCTGTCAGGGGCGTAAACCACCTCGCAGCCCAGTTCCTTCAGGGAATTCAGCAGGGGAGCCATGGGGCGCCTGCGCATCTGTTCCGAGGCATCCATGTGGTAGATACCATGGGAAAGTCCCAGGTAAGCGGTGAGGAAGCGTGCGGCTGTCCCGGCGCTGCCCACGTATTGGGAGGCTTCGGCCAAAGGTACCCTGCCGCCCAGGCCGCGCACGGAAATGGTTCGGCCTGCTTCGTCCACCTGAGTCTCAAAGCCCAGCTCCTGTATACATTTCAGGAAATGCCTGGAATCGTCAGAAAATAGTACGCCTCTCAGACAGGATGTGCCGTCGGCCAGCGTAGCCAGCAGCAAAGCCCGGTTGGTAATGCTTTTGGAGCCCGGGACATCCAGGGAAACCGGGGCGGTGGGGGGAACGGATTTATGCCGCAGGATGTCGTATAAGAAGGGAACGGTGTAGGTGGTTTCGGTTATCATAAATTTTTTCTCCTGTTTCTTTTTTACCAATTCTTCTGCCCAGTTTATACTGCACGCCGTTGAAATTTGCGGTAACCAATAACGAAAGACTGCCAGCCATATATGCTCACTGTGAACAGAATAGTAAATTCTGGCGGTCTTGAGTATATCATATTTTCATGAGGGGAACAACCCCTGCAGCACCGGAAAAAGTGGTTGCGGAATAAATCAGGGCATGTTACAATGTGACCATATATAGGAAGCAAGTGCAGTTTCCCAAAGTTGAATGCGGCATAAAGAAACACGCCTTTTATCGGAAGCATAGGGGTTGCTTCCGATAAGACATATTATTAGGAAGCAAGTGCAGCTTCCTATAGTTGAATGCAGCACAGTCTTCTTTGCAGGAGAAAGGCATACCGGAAGAAGGGATTCACAAGTACGGTTTTGCGTTCCTTGGGAAAGCAGTACTGATTGGATGATGCTGCGGCAAATATGAATGAATTTTACGAGGAAAATGAAGATGAATAACAGGGAAAAAACGTTATGGATTACACGCACTGCCGTTTTTATTGCGCTTCTGGTGGTAGTGCAGGCGGTGACTGCGCCATTGGGGAATCCCCTGATTACGGGGACGCTGGTGAATGCGCTGCTGATTCTATCTGTGATGACCTGCAGCGTCATGTCGGGAGCCACGGTGGCGGTTATCTCGCCCATTATGGCGAAATTGGTGGGAATCGGGCCGCTGTGGGGACTGATTCCGTTTATTGCCCTGGGGAATATTGTGCTCGTGCTGGTATGGCATTTTCTGGGAAACAGGGATATGGGAAAATGGTATGCATCAGGGACGGCAGCTCTGGCGGCAGCGGCGCTGGCCAAATTTCTGACGCTGTATCTGGGAATCACCAAAGTGGCGGTTCCGCTTCTGCTGCGTCTGCCGGAGCCCCAGGCATCGGTGATTTCAGGGATGTTTTCCCTGCCACAGCTGATTACGGCGCTGTTGGGCGGTGTAGTTGCGCTGCCGGTGATTCATGCGGTGAGACGGGCTTTTTTGAAATCTTGATTTTTTGCTTCAGTCGCCCTTTTTGGAAGCGAAGAGATTGCTTCCGATAAGACATATTATAGGAAGCAAGTGCAGCTTCCTATAATTGAATGCGGCGCAAAGAAACGCGCCTTTTATCGGAAGCGAAGAGATTGCTTCCGATAAGACATATTATCGTAGGAAAACTTGTCAGCTTTATGATTAGCCTGCGATACAGGCATTGTTATAAAACCAGTATGTAAAAATCTCTCAAAAGGGAACGTTGAAGGACTACATCGTATGAAAAATTATAAATTTATCCTGGAGTATGACGGAAGCCGCTATTATGGCTGGCAGCGTCAGCCCGATAAGAACACGATTCAGGGAAAACTGGAGAATGTGCTGAGCCTGATGTGCGGAAGGGAAACGGAGGTAATCGGCGCCGGGCGCACGGACGCCGGTGTCCATTCAAAAGGAATGGCAGCAAACGCTTTCCTGGAGACTGACTTTTCCTGCGAGGAAATCCGCGATTACATGAACCGCTGCCTTCCCGACGACATTGCGGTAAGGGAGGTGCGGGAAGCATCCCCCAGGTTCCACGCCCGTTACAATGCCATCGGGAAGACCTATAGTTACACCTGTTACGAGGGGGCGGTTAAGTCTGTCTTTGACAGAAAATACTGCACCAGGCTGGAGGAGAAGCCGGATTTGGAGCAGATGCGCCAGGCTGCGGAAATCCTGAAAGGCGAACATGATTTCCGAAATTTCTGTGTCAATCCCAGGATGAAGAAATCCACCGTCCGCAAAGTGGACAGGATAGACATAGAGCGGCAGGACGGCTATCTGCGGTTTATTTTCCATGGAACAGGATTCCTGCAGAATATGGTGCGGATCATGACGGGTACCATGCTGGAGATCGGATGCGGCAGGATGTCCCTGGAACAGCTGAAGGAGGCGTTGGAAAACCCGGAGCGCCGGAAAGCAGGCCCTACAGCCCCCGCGCAGGGCTTGTGCCTTATGTCTGTGGATTATGACTGACATAGGGAGTACACTTTTTGTCCCTGAGCCCGGGTAAGGAAGGGCATCCAAATAACTTGCCGCTGCCCCCTGCACAGGGCATCCCTCACCGTGAGATATTCCAGGTCGCGCAGGGCAAATGCAGGCCTTCTGCAGAATTTGTATATTTTATACTGCACCCCGGTTAAATTTGCAGTGCAACCCGACTGCAGACCGCCAGCCAGGTGCTTTCACGAGGGCAGCACTGTAAATCCTGGCGGTCTGCAGTATATCAGGATTTCTAACCCTGGGGATGAAAGGTTTCGGAATAAAAAGCAGCATGCATCCGTACAATATCCAATAGGATTTACAGCGCGTGCAGAAATATGCTGTTGAGAACATTCATTTGTTACAATAAGGGACTGCAAAGAAATAACTTTACAGTTAGCTGAGAATAAATTCAACTGGCGGAGACCAATGCGGCAGATGGAAATTCAGGCTAAACGTGAAGAATTATTTTTTTACAGTTTCTAATTATAAATAAAGGAGAAACAAAAGATGTACACGGAAAAGCAACTGGAAAGGATGCTGGGCAAGCTGCAAAGGCTGGAAAAAATGCTGGAGCCCAAACTGTTTTACCCCGTGGGAACCGTGCCCATGAAGGCATTTCAGACGGACGGAAGCCATCACGCCGTGCCGGAGGATGCCTGCTTCACAGAATGTGAAGATGGAACCGTCTTCGAAGGGCGGGGAATCTATTGCTGGTTCAAGGGCAGCTACACGGTTCCGGAAGAACTGGACGGAAAGCGGTTGTTCGTCTACCCGAAAATCAGGGGCTATGAAGGAATGCTCTGGGTAAACGGCAAGCCCTACGGCAACTATGCGTCCAAAATGATTGTTCACAGCCACGGCAATCATTATTGTGACATGCTGTGCAAGGAGGCAAAGGGCGGAGAAACCATTGAGATGGCCTTCGAGTACTATGCAAACCATTATATTAAGGGAACGCAGCCGTTTCTAGTGGAGGCCCAGAAGGTTTACCGCATCGAGTATCATCCGGTGGATATCTGCCTGAAGGATGAGGAACTGGCGGAGTTCTATTTTGACCTGAAGACGGCAAACCAGATGGTGAAGGCGCTGGAGAAGAAGAGCTTCCGCAGGGCTGCCTTTGTACGGGCCATGCTGGAAATCCACAATCTGATTTCCTATGATTTTGAAAACGAAGAGCCGGAAGTCTTCCGGGAGCAAATGCGGCGCTCCGACGCCATCCTGAAGAATGTGATGAAGGAGAAAAATGCTTCATCCGCTCCATTTGCCGGGCTCATCGGGCATTCCCATATGGACACGGCATGGCTGTGGCACCGTGGGGAGACAGAGAAGAAGTGCGCCAGAACCTACGCGAACCAGATGAATCTCATGGATCAGTATCCGGATTATACCTTTGTGCAGAGCTCCGCATATCACGGGGATATCATCAAGAGGATGTACCCCGCTCTGTTCGAGGATATCAAAAGAAGAGTGGCAGAGGGGCGCTATGAGCCCAACGGCGGTGTCTGGATCGAGTGTGACTGCAACATTCCTTCCGGCGAGTACATGATACGGCAGTTTGTATGGGGACAGAAATTTACCAGGGAGAATTTTGACTACACTTCCGATGCATTCTGGCTGCCGGATACCTTTGGCTACAGTGCTTCCCTGCCTCAGATCATGCAGGGCTGCCGGGTGAAATATTTCCTTACTACCAAGATGTCATGGAACGACACCAATGTCTTCCCTTATGATACGTTTTATTGGAAAGGGATTGACGGTACACAGGTACTGGTGCATTTTAACCGTACCCATGTGTGGCCGGATCCCGAGATGTTGACGGAAAATCTGCTGGCTGACGGGGACAACACCATCAAGGAGCGCGCCGTTTCCAATATGCGCCTGATTTCCTACGGATTCGGGGACGGCGGCGGAGGCCCGGAGTTCGGGATGATCGAGATGGCGGAGCGGCTGAAGGATATGGAGGGGATGCCCAGGGCTTCCCATACCACGGTCAGCCGTTTCATGCAGGAGCTGGAGGAGAGCCTGGTGGAGCCTTCCACCTACAACGGCGAGCTCTATCTGGAACTGCACAGAGGGACATTGACCAACCAGCATGAGATCAAGAGGAACAACCGCAAGGCGGAATTTGCCCTTCGCGACCTGGAATATCTCACGGTGAGGGATGCCCTGCGCAGGGGGGCAGAGGCTTCTTCGGAACGGATTGATCCTCTGACCAATGAGATGCTTGTGAACCAGTTCCATGATATCCTGCCGGGAACCTGTATTCCCCGTGCCCATGACGAGGCAAAGGAGGCAGTAGGGCACATCATTGAGGAGTCGCGGAAGCTGAGCGGCGAGATACTGAAGAGCTGGGCGGAGGATGCCGGAAAGACAATTACACTTGTGAACACACTGTCCTTCGAGCGCAGCGATGTGGTTTATCTGCCATTTGAGGGATTCTATGTGGAGCAGGCGGACGGAAAACCGGGCCCGTACTGCCAGCAGGTAGTGGAAGACATGGACGGAAACAGGAAACTGGCGGTCATGGGAGTAAAGATTCCGGCCTTCGGCAGTACAGTGCTTACCATGACAGAAGAGGTGCCTCAGAGCGTTTCTGCTTTTGCCGTGAGCGGAGAAAAGGGCGAGATTCTTGAGACGCCTATAGTGAAAGTAATCTTTAACGAAAAGGGATATATGGATTCCTTTGTGGATAAGCGAAACGGACGGCAGCTGAAGGGAGAGGGCTATGCCCTGAACACACTGCTGATGGCGGAGGAAGTCTCCCTGGGCTGGGACAACTGGGACGTGGATGCGGATTTTGAGAGCAAGCTGAAGGACAGCGCGGAGCTTCTGGAGCGCCGGGTTGTGGCAGATGGGCCTGTGGAATTCAGGATTCGCAGCCGTTACCGCCTGAGTGCGAAATCTGCTTTGGAACAGGATATGATTTTCCATGCCGATTCGCCGGAGGTTATCTTCGAGACCAGAATGGACTGGCAGGACGACCATAGATTCCTGAAAGCGGCTTTTGACACCACCATTCATACGGACTACGCCAGCCAGGAGATACAGTTCGGCTATATCCGCCGTGTGACCAACCGAAATACGGCGATTGAGAAATCTAAGTTTGAAGTATCTAACCACAAATATACGGATCTCTCCGAGACTCGTTACGGTGCGGCAGTGCTGAACGACTGCAAATACGGTATCAGCGTCAAGGATTCCCAGATGCGGCTGTCACTTCATAAGGGCGGCTGTATGCCGGATGAAAGAGGAGACAAGGGCATTCATGAGTGTACCTATGCATTCCTGCCTCATATGGGCAGTCTGTCCGCAGACAGCGTGATACAGCCGGCTTACCGGTTGAATGAGGAGCCGCTTGCTGTGGCCGGAAAACTGCCTGTGGAGAGCCTGGTCAGTCTGGACTGCGACCATGTGATCGTAGAGACCGTGAAGCCCATGGAAAAGAACGGCAGAGGTTTCATACTGCGGCTCTATGAGGCGGAGGGCGCGGCGGAGAAGACCGTGCTCAGCTTTGGCTTCCCGGTAAAGGGGCTGGCGGAGACAAATATGCTGGAAGAGGTTCAGACAGAATATCCGGCGGCGCAGCAGCTGGAACTGGAATTCCGGGCCTTTGAGATTAAGACGGTTGCTGTGTGGTATTAAGCGCTTAATAACATTGTCCTGCGCAATTTGGCAGGCTTTTGGTTTATACTGTTCACTTTCCGGCAGACAGTGGGCTTTTGGATACTTCGGCTCACGAAAGCAGGGGTGAACAGTATTTCTATTCAAGTATACGTAATGTATTTCTTGATATTTCTGCTAGTATATGATAGAATCTGAAACAGGAACCCATGACAGGGGTGGTAATCTCCCGAGCCTGGTAAACCGGCTTACGCCGGAATACATAGGAAGTGCCAGGACTTTCGGCATTTCCAAGGAACTGCCAAGCCTTTCGGCACTTCCTTAGGAAGGGAGGTGGCGCCAATGACAACTGCGGATATAATTTTAATTTTTATAGGGGTAATCGGTTTGATGATTGCCTTTGGCAGCTTTGTTATAGCGTTGCTTGCTTTTCTCGACAGAGATTAGATAACAAGCGAAAAAAATAATGCCCATCCTGTCTCAACCCCAGAATGGGCGCTTCTCATTGAGAGGTAATAGTCCCAGGCTTTGGGAAACTCCACCTTTGGAGTGGGGTTCCAAGGAAAGGTGCCTGTTAGCCGCAGGTGCCTTTCTTTATTGCCATCATAGCATAAAAAGGCAGTAAGTTCAAGTACTTTTAAAACTGCATTAGGGCTGTTTCACGAAAGGCTTTGGATAAAGCAACAAGACAGCCATCTGAATTATTCTGGGCATTTCAGCTCAACACATACTCTTCCTATGGAAAAAAGGGCATACTTCCCCCCAGGGTGTAGCGTTTGATTTTTTTCAACACCTCCTGCCAGTTTTTGCCCAGGGGTTCCTTCCATCCGGCTGGACAAAGCATCTCCACAGACCTTGAAAATCCATACTCCTTCACAATGACCTCTGCGTCA
>DKVC01000232.1:90765-98687 GCA_002490995.1 Lachnospiraceae bacterium UBA7188 | reverse complement strand
CTACAATTTGTTTAGGGAAAAGCCCGGAAATACAATAAAAATTGCTGCAAACTTGTAGCGGTTATTTGTAGACACTTCCTTAAGACCGCCAGAATTTACAGTTTTGCCTAAGACGGGAATATATAGCTGGAGGTCTTTGGTTGTAGTCTACTGCAAATTTCATTGACGTGCAGTATAAAAAAGCGGTATGAACGAAAGGGCGGAAATAAAGGGGTGGGTTATGGTTTACAGTGAGCTTTATCACCGGGGAAAAGAAAAGCTCCTTTTGGCGGGAATCGGGGAAGCCGAACTGGAGGCCAGGCTTTTGTTGGAATATGTCTGCAAAACGACGCGCAGTGATTTGCTGGCACATGGCGACAGGGAAGTAGCGCCGGATCAGGAAAGCGCGTACAAAGATCTGATTGGCAGGCGTATGGACAGAATTCCGCTGCAGCATCTGACAGGAGAGCAGGAGTTTATGGGGCTGCCGTTTTCGGTGAACGAACATGTGCTGATCCCCAGGCAGGACACGGAGATTCTGGTGGAAGAGGTGCTGCGCAATCTCCATGACGGTATGCGGATTTTGGATATGTGTACCGGATCGGGGTGCATCCTGATCAGTCTTCTGCATTATTCAAATGACTGTGAGGGTGTGGGAGCGGATATTTCGGAAGAGGCTCTTGCGGTGGCACGGGAAAATGCCCGGAAGCTGCTGGGGGGAGGAGAAATCCATTTTATATCAGGAGATTTGTTTACAAATATATCCGGAAAGTTCGATGTGATTGTCTCCAATCCGCCCTATATCCGAAGGAATGTGATCGATACTCTGATGCCGGAGGTCAGGGAACACGAACCGAAGCAGGCGCTGGACGGCGGAGAGGACGGGCTCGATTTTTACCGCAGGATAATTGGGGAAAGCCGGGAGTATCTCTTCGGAGGCGGGATGCTGTTTTTTGAAATCGGGTATGATCAGAAGGAAGCGGTCTGTACTCTGATGAAAGAAGCGGGGTTTCTGGAAATACAGGCAGTGAAGGATTATGCCGGTCTGGACAGGGTGGTGTATGGAACCCGCAGTTTCGGTTGACTAAAGACAGCCAAAGTATATGAATCTGCCCACGGTGAGCATATATGGCTGGCGGTCTTAAAGCCGCTGTGGCGATAGTGGCTTTATTGCAGTTTACTGCATATTTCGTAGGCATGCAGTACAGATTGTGTTATCGATAGAATGTGAGGAAATATATGTTTGACAGATTAGAGGATTTACTGATTCGATTCGAAGAGATTATGGGAGAGCTTCATGAACCCACTGTGACAGGGAATCAGGAGCGTTTCCGCAAGCTGATGAAGGAGCAGAGCGATCTGACTCCCATTGTGAACGCCTATACGGAATATAAGAAATGCAAACAGGACATCGAGGATTCCCTGGCCATGCTGGAGGAAGAAAACGATGAAGAGATGAGGGAGATGATTAAGGAAACCCTGAACGAGGGAAAGAAACGCGTGGAAGAGTTGGAGCAGGAATTGAAAATTCTGCTTCTGCCCAAGGACCCCAATGATGATAAAAATGTCATCGTTGAAATCCGTGCAGGCGCGGGCGGAGATGAGGCGGCACTTTTTGCAGCGGAAATTTACCGCATGTATGTGCATTACGCCGAGAGCCAGCACTGGAGGGTGGATACCCTGAATGCAGACGAAATCGGCATCGGCGGCATGAAAGAGGTGCAGTTTGTCATTACTGGGCAGGGGGCATATTCCCGGATGAAATATGAGAGCGGCGTACACCGGGTGCAGCGTGTGCCGGAGACGGAAAGCGGCGGGCGTATTCATACATCTACGATCAGTGTGGCAGTAATGCCGGAGGTGGACGAGGACATCGATATTGTAATCGATGAAAAAGACATCAGAGTGGATGTCATGCGTGCGTCCGGCAACGGCGGACAATGTGTCAATACCACGGATTCCGCGGTGCGCCTGACCCATTATCCCACGGGAATCGTGGTATACAGCCAGACCGAGAAATCCCAGCTTCAAAATAAAGCCAAAGCCTTTGCTTTGCTGAAGGCCAAACTATATGACATAGAGCAGCAGCAGCGGCATGACGCGGAAGCGGAGCTGCGCCGTAGCCAGATCGGAACCGGGGACCGCTCCGAGAAGATACGGACTTACAATTTTCCCCAGGGACGTGTCACGGATCATCGGATCGGCCTGACGATTTACAAGCTGGATAAGGTGATGAACGGGGATATCCAGGAGATTCTGGATGCCTGCATATCTGCCGACCAGGCGGCTAAGTTAGTAAAAATGGGAGAAAACTAGAAGCAGCCTGGTCGTTCGGCCGAGGCGGCAAAGTCAGTAAAAACGGGAGAAAACCAGAGGAAGCCCGGTCGTTCGACCGAGGCGGCTAAGTTAGTAAAAATGGGAGAAAACCAGAGGAAGCCCGGTCGTTCGACCGAGGCGGCTAAGTTAGTAAAAACGGGAGAAAACCAGCGGCCGTCAAGCTGGTAACATTCTGTAGCTCCGCTCTTCGCCGGAATCATAGCATGGCTTATCGGAAGAAGATTGAAAAGACTGGAATGAATACCTTATGAAAAAAACAGACAAAAAGAAAATCATTTTTATTATTTTAATCGCGGTTGTCCTGATTGCTGCAGCCTGTTTTGTATGGAAGGCTGTTATCCATAAAGGTTCCAGTGATGCTGCGCGGTTTGCGGAAGAATACCCCAGGGTATCAGCGGACAATGTTTTTGTATATAGGAATGTGGACGAGGTGCTGGAGCTGATGCGCAGCGGGACGGGCGTCGTCTATCTGGGCTATCCGGAATGCGGCTGGTGCCAGGCTTATGTGTCCTATCTGGACGAGACCGCCCGGGAAAAAGGGATCCGGGAGATCTGGTATTGTAATACAAAAGAAGTAAGAGAGCAGGACATGGACAAATATTATGAGCTGATCGCCATGCTGGACGGCCATCTTCAGAATACCGACAGCGGCGAGCAGTGGATTTACGTGCCAGATGTGTCTTTCCATATAAACGGGGAGCTTGTGGGCAATGATTACGAGACATCTAAGGACACTCATGATTTGACGGAGCCGGCGGAATACTGGACGGAGGCAGAGGTCAGGGAACTGAAACAGACCCTGGGGAACTATATGGAGCAGATTCTGGCAGCAATGGAGTGCGGCAAAGCTGACGAACCTCTGCAAGTGGCATTCTACTACGAGAATGTATGTGCTTCCTGCGAAGGAGATGCGGATTTCTTTGCACTGTATAACAAATGCCTTTCGCCTGAGGAAAAAGACGGATTGAACGTAGAGATTGCCACATACAATGTGTTTATGGATTCCTGCCGGGAGCGGTACGAGAAAGAGTCGGAGCGCCTGGAGATTCCCGGGGAGACTTCTCTGCCGGTTCTGGTTATTGGAGAAAAATGGTACAGCGGATATGAGGAGATGGAAAGGGCAATCCGCCTTCTTCCGACACAGAATATGAAAAAAATGTAAATATTGTTAAAAATTTTTTAACATTCAGAACAATACGTAAAAACATTTTGCCGGGTTTCCAAAGAGCGGAAATCCGGCATTTTTTACGGCTTTTTACAGCATTTTGGGGCAAATTTTGAAAAGTATACTTTTTGAGTCAGCTACAGAAAAAATATTTTTTTGGTGAAATGTCTAAAAAAGTCTATTTTTTCTATTGCATTTTTGATAAAATTGTTGTAAACTATACAGCATACGGAGGACAGCTTTATATGTCTCAAAAAGTATACATTTTGGGACAGTACCTCCGCAGGGCAAAAGCTGAGATCCCAAAGCCCTTTCACCACATAAGCCGTTCACATTACAGCTGTTTCATATAAAACTGTTTTGGACAGCAGACGGGGCATTGCTTTTTGGCAGTGAAAAGGACTGAGGATCATGGCGGCAGCCTGGCAGACACTCACCCGAAAGCCGAAGATATCCGAATGACGGAGGAATGCTGTTATTCAGCAAAGTCCGGTCTGACAGGTTCCGGTTTGCAGGTGTCAGGAACGAGTGTAAAGCAAACGGTGTTTATTACGGAGGAAATGGTGCTTCGGAGAGAACACAGTGAGCTGAGCAGGTAAGTTCCGGAGGGTGTTGCGGGCTGAAAAAATAATCTCATCATATTAAGGAGGAAAAATGAAAAGAAAAAGTGTTTTAACTGTGGCAGCTTCCGTAATTCTGGCGGCATCCATGATGCTGAGCGGGTGCGGAGATGACAGCGGCAATGCAGGCGACAGCAGTGCTTCCGGCTCTTCACAGGAGAGTTCCGCTGAAGAGAGCACAGGCGGGAACGAAAGCTCCAGTGCAGAAGAGAGTACCGGCGGCGAGGAGAGCACAGGAGGAGACGAAGGCAGCGCAGGCGGCGATACAGCCAGTACATATCCTATCGTAGAGCCCGGCAGCCTGGATCTGGATATCTTCATGCTGTCCATGCCCAACGTGGAAGATTTTGCCACCAACGATTTCACCATGTATATGGAAGAGCTGACAGGAATTCATATGAATTTCTACACCGGCACCCGTGACGACGCAGACCAGAAGCTGACCATGCTGCTGAATTCCGACGACTATCCTGATATCCTCATGATAGACCCGGGCATTCCGAAGTATGGTGTAAAGGAAGGCATTATTATACCTCTGGATGATTATCTGAACGAGGACGTAATGCCCAACTACATGAAGATGATGAGCCAGTTCGATATCAATGTAACCCGTGAGACGGACGGCAAGATTTATTCCCTGGCCAACATCAATGACTGCTTCCATTGTAAGTATGCCCGCAAGATGTGGGTGAACACCAGACTCCTTGCAGATATCGGATGTGAGATTCCTACCACTACCGAGGAGTTCAAGGATGTATGCCAGAAGTTCGTTGACAAGTATCCTGACGGCGTAGCTGTAGCCGGAGCAGATACAGGCTGGTTTGTCCGCATGCAGGACTGGATTCTGGGCGCGTACACCTTCATCCCCAGCAGCACCAACAAGCTGGCACTGGACAAGACCACAAATACAGTCGTAAACGTTGCCGCAACGGAAGAGTACAGGGAAGGCCTGAGATACATCAACGAGCTGTATGAAATCGGCGCTATTGATGACAGTGCATTTACCCAGACATCAGAGGATATGAAGCGTCTGGTCAACACAACCGACGTTCTGTTCTTCCCCGCAGGAACTATTTCCGATATTATTGATTCTGTATCCGCTAATGAGCTGTACAGAGAGTATGCTCCCATGGCTCCCATTGCCGGCCCTGACGGAACCAGGAATGCCTGGACACAGCCGAACTACGGCGTAAGTTCCGGCGGCGCCATGATTACCGACAATTGTCCCGATGTGGAAGCAGCTCTTCGCTGGCTGGATTTCTTCTACAGTGAGACAGGAGACCTTTGCTCACAGTACGGCGCTGAGGAAGGCGTTGACTGGGTACTTCATCCTGAAGGAAAAGTTGGCCTGAATGATGAGCCCGCGTTCTGTGAAATCCTGAATGCTTACTCCGGTGAGGCTCAGAACCATGACTGGCAGGATGTATGTGTCCGTGTAGCTCCCGAGGCTTATCGTCTTGGATGGGCAGTGGATGCTGATGTGGATCCTTATTCTCCGGAAGGACTGGAGAAGCTGTTGTTCGATGCTTCCAAGGAGTTGTATGAGCCCTATGGTTCCAGCAGCAATATTATCAACTTTGCTTCCGGCCAGATTAAGTTTACCGACGAAGAGTCTACCGACAGTTCTACTCTGGCAACTGAAGTAACCAAGATTATTACCGAGACTTCCGCAGCCTTTATGAGAGGCGAGAAGAGCCTGGATACCGATTGGGATAAGTTCCTGAGCGATATGGAGAGTGCAGGTTCGGCACAGCTTGTTGAGATGTACCAGACCGCATATGACAGGGCAAATTAATCGAATCGGAAAATGTATAATAAGTGAGCGCTTACAGGCACTATAGTTATGCAGAGCTGAAGGGGCTGTCTGCCTTACGGTAGGCAGCCCTGTTCATAAAAAAGGATGGAGGGGCTTAATGAAGAAAGAATCGGCTGCAGTACCCGCTGTGAAAAAGAACAAAATTAAAAATTCCAACTGGCAGTTCTGGGCTATCATTGCACTGCCAATGATTTATGCATTTATATTTGCTTATATTCCCATGGGAGGTATCATTATCGCCTTCAAAGATTACAGTATCCGGAGGGGAATCCTGGGAAGTAAGTGGGTGGGGCTGAAGTATTTCAAGCAGTTCCTTACATCCACAAGCTCTGTAACAGTAATCAAGAATACGCTCATCCTGGGTGTATATTCCTTCATAGCCAGTTTTCCGGTGCCTATTTTGCTGGCTTTGGGAATCAATGAAGTAAAGAACCGCGTTTTTAAGAAGACTGTCCAGATGGTTACCTACGCGCCGTATTTTATCTCTACGGTAGTAATGGTCGGTATGATGAGACAGCTGATGGATCCCAGGACAGGTATTATCAATGTCCTTCTTCAGAAGATCGGCGCAGAGCCTGTCAATTTCTTTGGGGAAGCCAGCGTCTTCCGATCTCTGTATGTGTGGAGCGGTATCTGGCAGACCATGGGATATTCCTCCATTATCTATGTGGCGGCCCTTTCCGGTGTGAGCCTGGAGCTTCAGGAAGCCGCTATCGTGGACGGCGCCACAAGGCTTAAGAGGATTCTTCATGTAGATATTCCGGCTATTATGCCCACCATCATTATCATGCTGATATTCGGCTGTTCCAATATTGTGAGTATCGGTATGGATAAGATTTTCCTGATGCAGAATGACCTGAACGCATCCGTATCGGAAGTTATTTCCACCTTTGTATATAAGATCGGTGTGGTGAACGCGAACTTCGGCTTCTCAACGGCCGCCGGACTGTTCCAGTCTCTGGTAGCCTTTATCCTGTTGGTAGCCGTGAACCAGATTGCGAAAAAAGTCACAGAGACGAGTCTGTGGTAATGAGGGAGGAAATAATATGAAGACAGCAAAATTCCGTAATATGAGCACTGTAGACAAAATATTTGTGTTTCTCGTATATTTCATTCTCTCCCTGATCCTGGTGATCGTGCTCTACCCTCTGCTGTATGTAGTGGCAGCGTCCTTCTCCGATCCTCAGGCAGTGATCCGCGGGGAAGTGTTCATCTTTCCCGTTCGTCCTACTCTCAGAGGGTATGAAGCGGTATTCCAAAATAAGAAAATCCTGAGGGGCTTTGCAAATTCCTTTTTCTACCTGTTTGTGGGTACTGCGGTGAATATTATTATGACTATTCTCTGCGCATATCCCCTTTCCAGAAAGGAGTTTAAAGCAAGGAACAAGATTTCCCTTTATTTCGTGTTTACCATGTATTTCAGCGGCGGCCTGATGCCTACCTATGTCCTGGTGAACAAGCTGCACCTGATTGATACCAGATGGGCTATCATTATTCCCATGGCTATGTCCACCTACAATATGATCATCTGCCGTACCTTCATCGTGAACAGTATTCCGGATGAATTGTATGAGGCCTCCCAGATGGACGGCTGCTCACCCTTCCGTTATATGCTGAGCGTTATCCTTCCGCTGTGTAAACCGATTCTCGCAGTATTGATGCTGTATTACGGCGTTGCCAGATGGAATGATTACTTTAACGCCATGCTGTTCCTGAATAAGGAAACGCTGCAGCCCCTGACCATTGTCATGAAGGAAATTCTGATTTCGGGGCAGGTGGATATGACCAAGGTCTCGGATGCCTCGGCGGCGGCCAAGCTGCAGGGTATGTCTGATCTGCTGAAATATTCCACTATCGTAGTAGGGTCTCTGCCGGTGTTGATTTTGTATCCCTTCGTTCAGAAGTATCTGGTGCAGGGCGTTATGATCGGCGCTGTAAAGGGGTAAGGAAGTGTCTACAAATAACCGCTGCGGGTTTGCTGCAATTTTTCTTGTATTTCCGGGCT
>DKVC01000232.1:81516-90536 GCA_002490995.1 Lachnospiraceae bacterium UBA7188 | reverse complement strand
GGTTTGCTGCAATTTTTCTTGTATTTCCGGGCTTTTGCCTAAAGAAGTTGCAGCGGTTATATTCCGACAATTCCTAAGAGTATTTTAGAAATTGCAGCGTGATTTATTACAAACATATCGTACAGGGTTTCCCGATGTATGGAGTCTGGCGCAGCCACTACAAAGCAATCCTGTACGATATGTTCTTCTTCTTTAACGAACTCTACAGCTTATCGGAATTTATCGGGCGTTCAGCAAGAAAGCTTTCTCGGACAACGGATATATACTTTACTTTAAGTATATCAATGAAGTATAATGAGTTTACAACAGTTGGATCTTTCCTGGATTGAGCAGAAAATAGAGAAATGAAACAGATTTCTTATGAAAGAACGACAGAAGAGAGTGAGTTGAGTAAGCTGTTTGGAGGCAGGCGGGATGAGAAGTTATTTAAATGCGGGAAACAGGGGGTTCCAGGAAATCCTGCAATCGGAATATGTGGATAAGACCGGATTGATCGCGCTGATAAATCAGACTGTGGGAACCATGGATAAGCTGACCTGTGTCAGCAGGCCAAGGCGGTTCGGCAAGTCTTATGCGGCGAAGATGTTGTGTGCGTACTATGATTGCTCCTGCGATTCCCGTGCGCTCTTTGACGATAAGGAAATCGGGCGGACAGAAGGGTACCTGACTCATCTGAACCAGTATCATGTCATCAGCCTTGATATTACAGGGTTCCTTTCGGCGGCTCTGAGGAAGGGAATTCCTCTCAGGAATGTCCCTAACCGAATCGCAGATGCGATTTTGGCTGAACTGGGGCAGCTCTATCCGGAGTGCGTGACCGGGGATGATTTCACAGAGAGCCTGATACGCTGTGTGGAGAAAACAAACAGACGATTTATTTTTATCATTGATGAGTGGGATGCGCTGATACGGGAAGCAAAAGAAGATGTGGCGGCGCAGAGATGCTATCTGAATCTTCTGAGGGAATGGTTCAAAAATAACAGCTTTACGCCGCAGGCTGTAGCCGCCGTTTATATGACCGGAATACTGCCGGTTAAGAAGGAAGGCTCCCAGTCGGCTATCTCAGATTTTATAGAGTATCCGATTCTTGACCCGGGTAGGTTCGCAGCGTTTACGGGCTTTACGGAGGACGAGGTAAGAGGGCTCTGTAATCGTTATGGGATGAACTTTGAGGATGCGAAAAGCTGGTATGATGGATACGATTTTCCGGAGACAGGTGCAATTTACAATCCTTATTCGGTCATGCAGGCGATGAAGCGAAAGAAGTTTGGCTCTTACTGGCAGAAGACATCAGCGGCGGAATCATTGATGACATATATCAACATGGATTTCGACGGGCTGCAGGAGATGGTTGTCCGGTTGATTGCCGGCGAAGAGATTGAGGTCAAAACAGACAGATTTGAGAATGATTTTGAGACATTTCAAAATAAAGATGATGTATTGACATTGCTGATTCATCTGGGCTACCTTTCCGGTCAGGAGGAACAGGGGACAGTACGGATTCCCAATGAAGAAGTGCGGATCGAGTTTGAAAGGATTCTGGATGGGACAGGGGGCACACCCAGGTGGATTGAACTGCTCGGCCGTTCCAGGAATCTTTTGGAGGATACGATTGCGGGCAACGAGGATGCGGTGGCATCGGCGATCGAAAAAATCCGTGATACACAGTATGCGCCGACTTTCTACAATGATGAGCAGGCGCTTCGGTATGTGGTCAAATTTGCGTATATTGCCGCAGTGGATCAGTATCTGAAGATAGAAGAGCTTCCATCAGGCAGAGGCATTGCGGATGTGGTATATCTGCCGAAACAAAGCTCACCGCTTCCGGCATTGATCATTGAGTTGAAATGGAACAGGGCGTCAGAGGGCGCTGTCCGGCAGATCAGGGAGTGTCATTACCCGGCGGTTCTGCAGGGGTATGGCGGCGAAATTGTGTTGGTTGGGATCAATTATGATGCGAAGAAAAAAGAACATAGTTGCGTCATCGAGAGGATTTAGATGAAGATTGAAGGAAGAGCCTGAGGAATGAATCCTTCTGGGGCTTGCCGGGAACTGGATGAAATGTCCTGAAATCAACAGATAACGGAAAGTTCTAGGGCTTGATACGATAGGAAGAAGAGAAAGGAGCAGTATGTTTACAGAAAAATTTATGGAAGAAATGGAGGCCCCCTTTCAGGCGCAGTTAAAGCGGATGGGGGAGAAGGGAGCCGGGGCGGCGGCAGCGGTGAAGCGGGCTTATGAAGAAGGCCGTACCCAGGAGGCGGAGGCTTTGAAATGCCTGTATGCCTCCATGCCCTTAAGCGACGCCCTGGATTATCCGGCGGAGCTTTTTGAGGCTTATGTCAGGCATGGCGTATTCCTGTGGGAGAAGGGACCTTTCGCGGGGAAGGTGCCGGAGAAGACCTTTGCGGGCTATGTGCTGCACCATCGGGTGAACAATGAGAACCTGACGGATCACCGTGAATTCTTCTACGGGGAGCTGAAGGACAAAATTGCGGGGATGAGTATGCACGATGCCTTGCTGACCGTAAATTACTGGCTTGCCTCCCAGGCTACCTACCGGGCTACGGACGGAAGGACTGCCAGCCCTTTATGCGTGTACCGTTCCGCTTACGGAAGATGCGGGGAGGAATCCACCTTCGGCGTGTCCGTGCTGCGCAGCTTAGGAATCCCGGCCAGGCAGGTATATGTGCCCCTGTGGTCCCATTGTGATGACAATCATGCCTGGGTGGAAGCCTGGGTGGACGGGAAATGGGTGTTCTTTGGAGCCTGCGAGCCGGAGGAAGTGGTGAATAAGGGGTGGTTTACCGGGGCATCTTCCAGGGCCATGCTGGTACATTCCCGCTGGCTGCTTCCCACGGAGCCGGACGATGAGGATTTGGGTCAGGCAGGCTCGAAACTGCAGGTTATGCCCATGAAGGATATGAGCCATGTGCTGAACCATCTGGGACGCTATGCCCTGACCACGGAAGCGGCAGTGGAGGTAGTGGACGAGGGCGGAAATCCTCAGGCGGACGTTGCAGTTCATTTTGAAGTGATGAACAGCGCCCACTTCGGAGAGATAGCCACCGTGCGGACAGATGCAGAGGGAAAATGCTTCCTGCGGACAGGACTTGGTACGCTGCATGTCACGGCTGCCAGGGACGGTTTGTACGGGGAGCGCCTGATCGACACCCAGGAAGGAGAAGTATGTCGGATTACCTTGAAGACACCGGAAGAGAAGCTGGGCGTCTGGGAGGAAATGGTGATTACCGCGCCTAAGGATTCCCCTGTGAACCGGGTTGTGCTGACGGACGAGCAGAAGCGTAAAGGGAAGGAACGGCTTGCTGAGGCAGCTTCTCTGCGGAAGGAGAAGGAGAGCCGTTTCTACAGCGAAGACTTGACAGAACGGGCAGTGGCTGCACTGGAGGCTGAGATAAAGGCAGAAGATGCTGCCCACGGAGTCGGGGCATCGGAAGCAAATAGCGGAAGTGGAACCAGCACAACAGAAACGGTTACCGGGAATGCTGCTGACAGAAGAGAAAAGTGTGTGGAGATCATGCGTAAGGCCTGCGGCAATCAGAAGGAGATTGCGGACTTCCTGTCAAGGCCTGCTGCGGGGCGGTATCCTGCAGAGTGGAAGCTGGCATTGCTTGAGAGCCTGCGGGAGAAGGATTACCGGGATATCACGGCGGACATTCTGGAGGATAACTGCGTGGAGACAGCCTGTTTTGGCGGGAACTCTGCCCAGGTATCCCATAACGGCTGTCCGAGCGGAAATTATGCAGAGGAAACCCATAATGCCTGCTTTGGGAAGGAAATTCTGGTGCGTTATATCCTTTGCCCCAGGGTCTGGAATGAGATGCTTGTTCCTTTCCGAAAGGAAATCCGTGCCTGGCTGGATCAGGAGAGCGGCAGATGCGGCAGAAATCTGGCACAGGAGCTCCGGAAGGACCCTGTTCAGGCATGGAAGCTTGTGAAGGAAAGGATTACTTCCGAGAAAAAGGCAGAGTACGGCGCCCTGGTGACTTCCGCGAAGGAGGCCCTGGGAAGCGGATACGGAAGCGAGATTACCAGAGAAGTGGTCTGCGTGCAGATTCTTCGGACACTGGGCATTCCAGCCAGGCTGGATCCAGTGGAAGGCATGCCGGAGGTGTGGGTGCAGGAGCCCGGTTCGGAAGGCCGTTTCGTACCCATGGAACATGAGGAGAGAACCTGCCAGGTCATTGTGAAAAAGCAGGAGGGTGTGGAGTGGAACTATTTCGGAAACTGGACCATGGCCCGTTTTGAGGATGGCAGATACCATACACTGATGCTGGGATGGGGAGAACAGGGCAAGATTTCCGGCGCGGTTCCCGTATTTCCCGGAAAATACAGAGTATTGACTACAAATCGTCTTCCAAACGGCAATACTTTCGCAAAGCAGTATTTCTTTGAGCTGGCAGAGGGAGAGACGACGGAGATTGTTCTGGAGCAGAAGGAAGCGGCAGTTTCCGATATGCTGGTTTCCAACGATATCGCGGATTTTGCCCTGCGGACGCAAGAAGGGGCAGAGCGCAGGATTTCGGAACTGGTGCAGGAGAGGGAAGCCCTGTTTGTGTGGCTTGGCGAGGACGAGGAGCCCACGGAGCACATTCTCAACGAGATCTACGAGCGAAGGGAAGAGTATGCCGCTCTGGAGAACGGTATTTACTTCATTGCCCAGCGTACTGCCATTCGGGAGAATCCGGCCTGCAGGAGAGTGCTTGAGGCGCTGCCGAAAATCGAGCTTCTGCTGGACGATTTCGGGACGGATATGGAGGCTGTGGCCCGCAGGATGTATCTGGAGCCGGGCAAGCTGCCACTGGCCGTAATCATCAACGGAAGTATGAACTGTATCTACGGCGTTGCAGGTTATAATGTGGGAACCGGAGACATGATATTGAAGCTGCTGAGGCTGGTGTCCGAAGGGTGAAGCCGGATGAGAAGGATGCGGTGGTGGAGATTTATCTGAAAGAAACGTAAAACTGTGAAAGAAGGGCTGCCCCGGATAAAGAAATCGAGAGATTCTTATCGGGGCAGCTTTCCTGTCAGTCAGATGAAAATTATGGTCGGGTAAGGCTAACCGTAATTCTGCAACTGACATCAAAATACTTTTCTTTTTTTGTGCTATACTTTTATCACAGGGATGCAAAAGACATCAAAATCGGATGAAGATTCAGGGAAAGGCAGTGCCATGTACGAATGGAATGAGATAACGCAGAAAATAATTGACTGGATAGAAGAGCATATCTGCGACGCTCCTACATTGATGCAGATATCGGAGCATATCGGATATTCGCCCTTCTACTGTTCAACGCAGTTCCGCAGGGTCACGGGAAGGACCATCAAAAGCTATATTGCAGCCAGACAGCTGGCACTGGCTGCCCTGGCCCTCCGGGACACAGAGGAACGCATTCTCGACATTGCAGTCAGATACGGTTATTCCTCCCAGGAAGCCCTGACGAGGGCATTCTCGGCGGCGTTCGGATGTACACCGGCGTCCTATCGTAAGAAACCGCTTCCCATTCCGCTGCCAATCCGCCAGGTTGTCTATCTCCCTGAACACTATCAGGCGATGAAAGGAGCACAAGACATGAGCAGTACGATTTTGACAGAAGCAAATGTGAGGGTTGAATTTATTCCGGCACACAAATACATGGGAATCTGGGACGAGTCCGCAGGAAATTACGGTGAATTCTGGCAGAGGCATGACTGTGATGCCGTCTGCGGCATTGTAGACAGCATGAGCCATTCCAGTGACCTCATTATCACCGGCCACACCGCGGGCTGGAAGCGGATAAACGGAGAGCTCAGGTATTTCTATGGCACAGGGCTCCCTGTAGATTACAGCGGACCTGTTCCGGAAGGTTTTGAAGTGAGGGACATTCCCGGCAGCTATTATCTGCTGTTTTTCCATCCTGCATTCGATTATCTGAAGGATAACGGAGAAGTCATGAGCAGGGTGGAACAGCTTGCATGGAATTACGATATTGAAAAGGAGTTCCAGGGTGGGAGATATACCTGGAATGAAGAAGCATGTCCCTGTTATCAGAGGCACTATCCGGAAGTATTGGGGTATCAGGTGCTTCGGCCTATAAGGCGGAAACTCTGATTAGCGAGTATAAATTCTGGCGGTTTTGAGACGGCCTGAAATGGAAATAAAAGGATTTAAAGAGCAGAGAACAGCCCGGTTGGAAGCACATTTTCCGCCGGGTTTTTTATTTATTGGGTTGACAACTATTACGTTTACTGTTATAATTATTACAGTAAACGTAATATATCCAAAATGAATCAGGTAAAGGAGGTCAGGATGAGGGATCATGTGAAAGGAGGTGCGCTTACAGAAGTGACATTTTATATCCTGCTATCCCTGTATTCCCCCAGGCATGGCTATGCGGTGATGCAGTTTATCGAAGAGGAGACCGGTGGAAGGCTGGCTTTGGGAGCGGGAACGCTGTATGGTGCGCTGAATTCCCTGCAGGAGAAGGGATGGATCGAATTCTATGATAGCAAGGTTAATGGAGACGGCAGAAATCGTGGAACCTGTGAAGAGCGCATTGGAAGGACAGAAGGAAAAAACTATCAAAATAACATACGCAGCGGCACCAGAAAGAAAGCATATATTATCACGCCCGAGGGCAAAGCGGCTGCGGAGAAGGAACTGGAAAGGATTCGGGAACTGGAAAAAGTTGCAGTCAATATCATACGAGGAGGTGCACTATGAGAAAGAAACGATATTGCTTTTTCGGAGGCCTGTTGACCCTGCAGGAAAAATGGCTGAATAAGATGGGCTCCAGGGGGTATCGCCTTGTCCGCACAGGGAAGCTGCTGTACGAGTTCGAGGAATGTGAA
Source organism: Lachnospiraceae bacterium UBA7188 (assembly GCA_002490995.1). Lineage (GTDB taxonomy): Bacteria > Bacillota > Clostridia > Lachnospirales > Lachnospiraceae > Acetatifactor. Next base: position 83,684 of record DKVC01000232.1, on the reverse strand, counting down.
GCAGGGCAGTTTCAGTACTGCGTGGAGTTTATCGGGGAGAAGTCAAAAGACAGCGCCGGGAAATATCATGATTTCCTGGAGGATGTAGGTTACAGGGTATTTTATAAGAACATCAACCTCAATTACTCCCTGGGAAAGCTGCGTTTCCGCCCCTGGGCAGAAAAGGGCGGTAAGATTGCCACCAATAGCACTACATTCAACCGTGAACTTCTGATCGTTGAGAAGGAAAACGACGGAAAGCCGTTTCAGCTTCACACTACCTTTGAAGACCGGATCAGATACTGCAGGACACTGCGGAAGCCATATTTATCCATATTTCTTCTGTTCGCTGTTATCGGTATCTTGATGAGAGCCTGGATATGGGGGCTTCTTGCCCTTCCGTTCCTTGTGCCGCTTCTCCTGTACCAGGCGGAGCTGATGCGGTTAGGAAGAAAGGCCAGATCGGAGGAAGGGTAAAAAAAGAGTCAGCCCTGCTGAAAAGTTGTCCTTCAGCAGGGCTGTTCAATGAAATGTTCCTTTTGATTATTTATTCCCTTCCTTTGCAGGACGCACCAGGAACAGGCTGATCAGCAGGGCTACAATGTACAGCACGATTGTGACATACAGCACATTCTGATATCCAACAGGATTCACCTGCACACCGTTATGATCGGTAAATTCACCCGTATGATTTACAATCCAGGTAGCCATCTGATTTCCCGTCAGTCCGGCGATAGCCCATGCGGAAAGGGTAAGCCCGTGGATGGCGCTGATATTGCCCATGCCGTAATGGTCGGACAGCAGGGTAGGCACATTGGAGAAGCCGCCGCCGTAGCCTGCGTTTACTACAAAGATTAATCCCAATACCAGGATGATCAGAAGGGTATTGCCCTCGCCGTTCTTAATACCGCCCGTCAGCATTACGATACCTGTGAATGCGATGGACAGGATGAAAATCAGCTTGTAAATAGTATTTCTGTCCTTCATGGTATCAGCCCATGCAGAGAAGCCCAGCCGGCCGCCTGCATTGAAGATTGCGGATATGGTGGAAATAATTCCCGCTGAAGCCGCCAGCCCGATACATTTTACGATCATCTTCTCCTGAGAAATCAGCGCCAGGCCGCAGGTAATGTTTATGTAGAACATGAGCCAGATGCCGATGTAATTGGAGACAGGCCTGGATTTGATGACATCTATCATGCCCTTGCCCTTCTCTGCCTTCTGAGGTTCATGCCAGGTATCGGGTTTCTTCAGAAGCAGATGGCCTGTAAACATCATGATAAAATACACCACAGCCAGGATCAGGAACATCTTGTAGATGCCGCCGTCGCCCAGATTGTCCAGCATGGCCTGCATGATAGGGCTGGCGATGGCCTTTGCCGCGCCGAATCCCGCAACCGCAAGTCCTGTGGCAAGGCCTTTGCGATCCTCAAACCAGAGCATTAAAGTCTTCACGGGAGACAGGTAACCTGTGCCAAGCCCGATGCCCATGATAAAACCATAGCACAGGTAGATACCGATCAGAGACAGTGGGCTGTGCTGATGGGTGCCGCCGTAGTAAATGAAAAACCCGGTGCCCGCCATGCCGCATGCAAAGCAGATAGAAGCGATCAGGGACGATTTGTGGATGTCTTTTTCCACGATATTGCCCAGGAAGGCAGCGGACATGCCAAGGAAAAAGATGGCGAAGCTGAAAGCCCATTCGGTAGCGCCCTTGGAGAAACCGATGTAATCGGCTATTTCCTGGCTGAATATGGACCAGCAGTAGACAGTACCTATGCTGCAGTGAAGCAGCAGCGCCGGAATTGCGGCGCGAATCCATTTGTTGTTCTTCATGATGTACCTCGTTTCCTTTTATGTTTCTTCGTGTTATATATTCCATTTGATTACAGAACCCTGCAGAAATCAAAGCTTTTTCGTTAAAGGATACGCTTTTGATGCCGCATTGATTTCTGACAGTGAGAAAGCCGCTTACAGGAGCCATGGAGGTTCAGATAATATGCCCGCAGCTCCTCACAGCAGTTCGTGTAACCGGAATGCAATATATCAATATAGGTTATTGTACTCGCAATTTCAGCAAAATGCAAGCCTTTTATAATACTTGAATACCTGGAATGGGGCATGGAATGGAAGCAAGTGCAGCTTCCTATAGTTGAATGCGACGCGAAGAGATGCGCCTTTTATCGGAA
>DKVC01000232.1:62603-81210 GCA_002490995.1 Lachnospiraceae bacterium UBA7188 | reverse complement strand
TATCGGAAGCGAAGAGATTGCTTCCGATAAGACATATTATGACAGTATATATCATTTCTACAATCATTTTTTGTATAATTTCCACAATTTTTAAAAATAATAAAAAAACGGTTGCATTTTTTCCCATGACGGATTATAATACTAAATGTGCTTCGGGGTGTGGCTCAGCTTGGTTAGAGCGCCGTCTTAGGGAGGCGGAGGTCGCGAGTTCGAATCCCGCCACTCCGATGATTTGAAAAACGTCAAAGCCTTGTGTTTACTAGGTTTTGGCGTTTTCGTTATATATATCATGGCGAGATATACAAAAGATATTAAAGATATTAAAAAGTTTACGAATATATGACAAAAGGATAACGGTTATGCAGGGAAAAGAAGCAGGACAGAAAGAAATAAAACCGAAAGAAACAAGACAAAAAGAATTAAAACGGAAGGAGACAGGACAAAAAGAATTAAAACGGAACGAAAAAGGACAAAAAGAAATAAAACGGAAGGAAACAGGACAGAAAAGTGCAGGGGGAAAGCTATGTCCTGTAGCTGCCAGATGCGGCGGCTGCCAGTGGATCAATAAAAGCTACGAGGAACAGCTGAATGCCAAGAGCCAAAATTTTCATAAACTGATGGAACCCTACTGCCGCCCGGAAGCCATTATCGGGATGGAGAATCCGAAACATTACCGCAATAAAGTACATGCGGCATTCGGAGAGGACAGGAGGCACAATGCCATATCCGGCATTTACGAGGAGAAGAGTCACCGCATTGTCCCGGTGGACAGCTGTCTGATTGAAAATCAGAAGGCTGATGAGATCGTTGTGTCTATCCGGGGACTTTTGAAATCCTTTAAAATCCGTCCCTATAATGAAGATACGGGATTCGGGCTGCTTCGCCATGTGCTGGTCCGTGTGGGCTTCTTTACCGGGGAAATCATGGTGGTGCTGGTTTTAAGCTCGCCCATTTTGCCTTCCAAAAATAATTTTGTGAAAGCGCTGTTGAAGCTGCATCCAGAAATCACTACCATTGTAGTGAATGTCAACGATAAGGATACCAGTATGATTTTAGGGGAGAGGGAACAGGTTATCTACGGAAAAGGATACATCGAAGACAGACTTTGCGGTATGACGTTCCGCATTTCACCCAAGTCTTTTTACCAGGTCAACCCTGTCCAGACAGAAAAGCTTTATGAAAAGGCAATGGAATATGCGGGACTGACAGGCAGGGAGACAGTTCTGGACGCATACTGCGGTACTGGAACCATCGGTATGATTGCCAGCAGGAGTGCCGCCAGAGTGCTGGGGGTGGAACTGAATAAGGATGCGGTCCGGGATGCAGTGAGCAATGCCAAAAGAAATCAGATCACCAATATCCGTTTTTATTTAAACGACGCCGGTAAATTCCTTCTGGAGATAGCGGAGGAGAAGGCACCCCTGGACGTGCTACTGATGGATCCGCCCAGAAGCGGGAGCAGTGAAGAATTTCTGAATGCAGCGGCAAAGATTGCTCCCGGGCGGATTGTATACATTTCCTGCAACCCTGTTACGCTGGTGCGCGACCTGAAGCTTCTCGCGAAGAAGGGCTACCGGACGCAGAGGTGTGTGGCTGTGGACATGTTTCCCTACACCGACGCGGTGGAAGCAGTCTGTCTTTTGGGCAGATAAAATTATGACACTTCCTTACGGCCGAAACCATTTCTGCTCATGGATCTCTATCAGGTCATCAATGGCCATGGCAGCATCAAGAGTGTGAAATCCCAGCCAGGATTCATTCATTGTCCCGGCATCAGCGATTTCGTAGATTTCACGGCTGCTTTGGCCAGTGTAATAATGCCAGTAGCGATAAATGTATCCGGCCCAATACATGACTTCCCGATTGAAAACACAGCCTGCTTTTTTCAGGCCGCATGTCTCTTCATTCAATTCTTCCAGAATATATTCTTCACCGGCCCACTGCAGGCGGTCATAGACATCGTCCAGAGCGGCAGCAGCTCTGCTGTTCATAAAAGCTTCTATAAACATCGGGCAGTCATATTCATTTTTCCATGCAAGCTCAAATAAGCGTCCCTGTATATCACACAGCTGCCGTTTTTCAAAAGTAAGCTTTTCCATTTCATTCACCTGCCTCTAATATCTCATCAAAGAACTGTCCTTCACGGCGGTATTTTCGACAGATTTCATCTGCCAAAGCGACACCTTTGGAACGGTTTGCTTCACTTTCCCGTTTTAATTGATTCCGGTCCTGTTCAGAAAGCACCTGTTCATCAAGAATACTTATTTTTCCGCAGGCTTTTTCTGTCAACGCAACATACTGCTTCCCCAGTTTCAATGCGGAAAGACTGTTAATAAGAGCAAGGTCAGTGATCTCTCCATTGAAAAAGCGATCCAGGACAACAAACATTCTATCGTTTGCAATATATCCAATTACCATATCACAGCCATTGCATAATCCGGCAAAATGATTATAAATCCGCGAATTTTCTGCAAAATCCATTTTACCACGATTGTATGCGACCAGCAATGCCCATTCTAACCCGGCTTCTATATCAAGTATTCTAAGATCCGTGAGTTCAACGCTTAATGTATACAATTTGGCTTTGGGATAATTACAGATTAAAGTAAGCGGCTGTATTCGGTCAGTTCCCATGTAAAAGCCTCTTCCAAAATCACAATGTTCCCGGCTTACAGGCGCAATAGAACCGCGAATCCCTGATTTTGAGCCATGATAAAGCGTGATTCTTTCCATGTTTTCCATATCAATCTCCATTTATACTGCACACTGTTATAATTTGCAGTAACCAACAACGAAAGACCGCCAGCCATATAGGTTCGTCTTAGACACAACAGGAAATCCTGGCGGTCTTGAGTATATACCCACAATCGCAAATAATTCTATATATATTTTATCTTACCATGCGCCTGTAGCATGCGCAAGCATTGAATTTTGGCGGTATTAATTTCTGCTTTTCTGCTTTCATTTCCTTTTACAAAACGCAAAAAGTATGGTATACTTGAAAATATTTGTGCAGGACATATACCCGCGCTCACCCGTTATACATTTTGTCCGGCAGATCTTATTGAGCGTACGTACAAAATCTGGAAGGTTGGAATAAATGGACGACAACAGAATCATCAAAACTGAATACTCCGAGGAGATGCAGAAATCTTTTATAGATTATGCCATGAGCGTCATTATAGCCAGGGCGCTTCCCGATATCAGGGACGGCTTAAAGCCCGTGCAGCGGCGTACCCTGTACGATATGTATGAGCTGGGCATACGCTATGACAGACCTTACCGTAAGAGTGCCCGTATCGTGGGTGATACCATGGGTAAGTATCATCCTCACGGTGATTCTTCTATTTATGATGCACTGGTGGTTATGACCCAGGATTTCAAGAGAGGCCTGCCCCTGGTGGACGGACACGGAAATTTCGGAAATATCGAGGGCGACGGAGCCGCAGCCATGCGTTACACCGAGGCAAGGCTGCAGCGGATTACCCAGGAGGCGTTTCTGGGAGATCTGGACAAGGATGTAGTGGACTTTGTCCCCAATTTCGATGAGACGGAGAAGGAGCCTTCCGTCCTTCCGGTGAAGATTCCGAATTTCCTTGTAAACGGTTCCGAAGGCATAGCGGTAGGCATGGCCACCAGTACGCCTCCCCATAATCTGGGAGAAGTCATAGACGCCATGAAAGCCTACATGCAGAACGAGAACATCACTACAAAAGAACTGATGCGCTATCTGAAAGGTCCGGATTTTCCCACAGGCGGAATCGTCACCAACAAGGATGATCTCCTGAACATCTACGAAACCGGTACCGGCAAGATAAAAATCCGCGGCAGGGTGGAATTCGAAAAACAGAAAAACGGCAAGGTCAATGTGGTGATTACGGAGATTCCCTATCCGATGATCGGCATGAACATCTCAAAATTCCTCTCCGATGTAGCCGGCCTGGTGGAGACAAAGAAGACAATGGATGTGACTGATATCTCGAACCAATCTTCCAAGGAGGGAATCCGCATCGTGATTGAACTGCGCAGGGATGCGGACGCGGAGAATTTTGTGAATCTCCTCTATAAGAAGACCAGACTGGAGGATACCTTCGGCGTGAATATGCTTGCTATCTGTGACGGCAGGCCGGAGGTCATGGGGTTAAAGGCTATCCTGAAGGCCAATGTGGACTTTCAGTTCCAGACCGCCACCAGGAAATACAATAACCTTCTGGCGAAGGAGCTGGAGCAGAAGGAGATCCAGGAGGGGCTGATCAAGGCCTGTAATGTCATTGACCTGATTATTGAGATTCTCCGGGGTTCCAGGGACAGAGCCATGGCGAAGGCATGTCTGGTGGAAGGCAGGACCACAGGCATTCACTTCAAAAATAAAGAATCCAGAATCATGGCGGAGCAGCTTTCCTTTACGGAGAAGCAGGCCGATGCGATTCTGAATATGCGACTGTATAAGCTGATCGGCCTGGAGATTGATGCCCTGATCAAAGAGCACGAGGACACCATGGCGAATATTTACCGCTATGAGGATATCCTGGACCGGCGTGATTCCATGGCTCAGGTCATCATCAATGAGCTGGACGGTTTTAAAAAAGCCTATGCCAGGAAGCGCAGGACGGTCATTGAAAATGTGGAAGAAGCCGTCTATAAGGAGAAGGAGATAGAAGAGACAGAGCTGATTTTCCTGATGGACCGTTTCGGCTATGCCAAAACCATTGACCTGTCCACCTACGAACGGAATAAGGAAACTGCCGATGCGGAGAACCGTTTTGTCTTTCCCTGTAAAAATACAGGAAAGGTGTGCCTGTTTACTTCTGCCGGACAGCTCCATACGATTAAGGTCATGGACCTGCCTTACGGAAAATTCCGGGATAAGGGCATTCCCATAGACAATATCAGCAATTACAATTCGGAGAAGGAGCAGATTGTATATCTCACCAGCCAGACAGAACTGAATCTGCGCCAGGTGGTCTTTGTCACCGCCCAGGCCATGGTGAAGCTGGTAAGCGGCGGGGAATTTGACGTGTCAAAGCGCACGGTTGCCGCAACGAAGCTTGGGGAAGGGGACACGGTAGTGAGCGTCATGCCTTTGCTGGAGCAGAGCAGCATAGTCCTTCAGACCCGGGAGGGATTCTTCCTGAAATTCGCTCTGTCGGAGGTTCCGGAGAAGAAGAAAGCTGCAGTGGGCGTACGCGCCATGAAGCTTGGCGTAAAGGATGCCGTGGAAAATGTGTATTACGTACAGAATGCCGTGGAAAGCAACATTGAATACAAAGGGAAAAATCTCGATTTGAACAAATTGAAATCGGGAAAACGGGACGGAAAGGGAACCAGGGTCAGAGTATAAGAACCAGGAATATAAGAATCAGGAATCCAGGAAAAGAATCCATGAAAAGCAGGTGTACTGCAAAAGCCTGCGGAAAGCGGAGCCAATATGAGAGTGATTGCGGGAACTGCCAGAAGCCTTCCGCTGAAGGCGCCTCAGGGGCTGGAAGTACGGCCTACTACAGATAAAATCAAAGAGACACTTTTCAATATGCTGCATTGGGATCTTCCGGGCAGCATATTTATCGACCTGTTCAGCGGCAGCGGGGCGATTGGGATCGAGGCATTGAGCAGAGGCGCCGCAAAGGCTTATTTTGCGGATAATTCACCCAGAGCCATTTCCTGTATTCAGCAGAATCTGGCATTTACGAAAACGGAAGACCGTGCTGTAGTATATAAGCAGGATGCCTGTTCTGCCCTGGACAGTATACGGCTTGCATGCCGCAGTGAAAAGGTAGATTTTATTTACATGGATCCGCCTTATGGCTGCGGGCATGAGAGGGATGTTCTTGCCGTCCTTGGAATCATGCCCTATGTGACGGAGGATACGGTGGTTATTGTGGAAGCCTCTCTGAGAACGGATTTTTCCTACGTGGAAGAAATGGGCTTTATCATAACCAGGGAAAAGCGGTACAAAACCAACAAACATATTTTTATAAAAAAGAGGGTTCCGGTATGAAAAGAGCAGTTTACCCTGGGAGCTTTGACCCTGTGACTTATGGACATCTCGATGTAATCAGACGGGCTTCGGAGATGTTTGATGTACTGGTGGTCAGCGTCCTGAATAATAAAATGAAGAGCCCGTTGTTTTCGGTAGAGGAACGTGTTAAGATATTGAAGGAAGCGACAAAGGATATTCCAAATGTGGAGGTAGACAGCTTCACCGGACTTTTGATCAATTATGCGGCCCAGAAGCAGATACATGTGGCTGTCAGAGGACTGCGGGCTATCACGGATTTCGAGTATGAGCTGCAGATTGCCCAGACCAACAGAAAGCTGTCACAGGGTGCGCTGGATACGGTCTTTCTCACCACCAGCCTGGAATATGCTTATCTCAGTTCCTCCAGTGTAAAGGAAATCGCCAGCTTCGGCGGGGATATCAGCGAATGTGTCCCGGATTTTGTAGCAGCATTGATGAAAGAAAAGTATCGGAATAGGAGTGGGGTTTTATGAGCAGCAGAATAGAACAGTTAATTGATGAATTGGAAGAGTATATAGAGAGCTGTAAACCAAAATTCATGTCCAACTCGGAAATCATTGTGAATAAGGATGAGATTGATGAATTGATTCGGGAGCTGCGCATGAAGACTCCCGACGAAATCAGAAGATATCAGAAAATTATCAACAACAAGGATGCGATTCTGAATGATGCAAGAACCAAGGCCCAGGCGCTGATCGACGAGGCAACCGTGCATACCAACGAGCTGGTCAGCGAGCATGAGATTATGCAGCAGGCTTACTCACAGGCCAACGGCATTGTGGCCACGGCGGCAAGACAGGCCCAGGAGATACTGGACAAGGCCACCACGGAGGCCAATGAACTGCGTATGGAGGCATCCCGCTATACAGAAGAGAGACTGGCTGAGCTGGAATCCATTGTACTGGGGGTGCTGCAGTCCTCCAGCACCACTTATGATTCCCTGATCGGTTCACTGAGCCAGTACCGCGATGTCATCCAGTCCAATATCAGAGCGATGCATCCTGTGGAGGAGGATCTGGAATCCCTGCACCTGGACGATGAGCAGGATGACTCTGAGCATGTGGACGAAACCTGAGCAGTCAGCTTAGGATGACTGCCTGATTTGTTGTGATAAAGGGTCTTTTATGCGAAAAATAATATATGCGGTTATCGCTGTAATGCTGTCAGTTTTTTTAATGCCCCAAAAGGTTCTGGCTGCTGCGCGTCTTCAGGAAACAGACGGAAAGACGATTATTGTGATAGATCCCGGGCACGGCGGGGAAAACAGGGGAACCATTGAAAATAACCATGAAGAAAAGTATATGACCATGACTACGGCGCTGGCCATGTACGAGGAGCTGCTGCTTTATGACGATGTGGAAGTATACCTGACCCACACCGATGATGTGGATATGACATTGAAGGAAAGAGCTGCCTTTGCCCGGTCGGTGGATGCGGATTTTTTGTTCAGCATACATTACAACGCTTCGGAGAACCATGAGCTTTTTGGTTCCGAAGTATGGGTTTCATCCGTGCCCCCCTACAACGGTTACGGCTACCAGTTCGGATATGAATTTCTTTCGGATATGAGGAATATGGGGCTGCTGGTGAGAGGCGTCAAGACGCGCTTGGGGAGTAAGGGAGATGATTATTACGGCATTATCCGGGAGTCTGTGGCTGCGGGCATTCCGGCTGTCATTATAGAGCATTGCCATGTGGATGAAGAACGTGATGCCGCCTACTGTGAAAATGAGGAGCAGCTGAAAGGGTTCGGCAGGACGGATGCCGCTGCGGTGGCGCGGTACTTCGGATTGAAGAGCAGCAGCCTCGGCGTGGATTATTCCGATTATCCGCTGGCAGAATCCAGTGCAGCTTCATGTGTGGATGTAACGCTGGCGGACAGCACGGAACCTGAGAGCTGTCTGGTGGTTTTTTCGGAAGCTGACTATGAAGAGGGAACCCTTAAGCTGACAGTGTCGGCTTACGATTCTGACTCTGCGCTTCTGTATTACAGCTACAGCCTGGACGGAGGGCTGACCTTCAGTCCAAGGGAAGCCTGGCCGGGAAGCGATACCCTGACGGGGACATATGACGGCAGCTTTTTATTACAGCTGACGATTCCGCCAAATACGGCGCCGGAAGTAATCGTTCGAGCCTACAATGGATACGATCTGTACAGGGAGAGCAATCCTTACATAAGCGCCCGGATATTCCGTCCGGAACCGGAGCCGGTATCATCCGCTGACCCTGCTTTGAACGGGGAAAATGCTACAGGCATCATACCGGTAGATTCAGATGCCCTGGAGCAGAAAACGGAATCGGAGGACGGCCAGACGCTCAGCCTGTATCAGTTCGTCATGCTTTGTCTGTTTTTCATACTGGCAATGCTACTGATTATAATCGCCTTTCAATATACACTGTATAAAAAACGCAAAAAGCGCCGGCTTTACCGAAGGAAAGAAGCGGGTGACATCTGGAACCAGCATAAGTAAAAAATGCCGTTTAATGCGGTAAGAACCAATTTATGCAGCACATAACCGCCGATTGAAAGATCCGTTTCCCCGATACAGTTATACGTCTGGGCGATACAGGATAAGCCCCCGAAGGACAATGCCAGAAAGCTGTAGAGAGGCAGGGAAGCTCCCAGAATCTTTAACCCGCCTGTAATTTCAAGCAGAGGGGAGAGAAGCCGCAGCGGATGTCCCAGCAGTATGTGGGGGATCAGGTTCAGCAGGTTATAGAGAATCATGTAGCCGCCCAGAGAGAGGATAGCCTGTACGGAGGACTGGATGGCATGGTCACTTTCCGCCAGAAGTCTCAGGAGGATGCCCGGGGAGCGGTTTTGGATGCCAGGTTTCGTGCCGGAATCGTCTTCACAGCATACAAGCCCGGCGGAAATGTTCCGCTGTCCCTGGGACAGCTTTTTCCCCTGGAGCAGCATATTCTGTTGGGGCTGCTTTTTCCCCATGGGCAGCGGCAGGTCACGATAGACAGTCCGGCGCAGACAGAAGCCATACAGAAGCGGTATTCCGTACATACCAAACAGATAGGGAAAAACCAGCTTCCTGCCCAGGAGCGGAAGCACGAAGCTGCAGAAATAGACAGGGCCGATATTGTTGCAGAAGGCCAGGAGATATTCCGCTTCCCGTTTCGTGATCATCTGCCTGGCATACAGATCTGCCACTGTCTTTGCTCCCATGGGAAAGCCGCACAGAAAGCCGATCAGCATGGCATAGCACACATTTTTCCGGACTTTATATATCGGCTTGATGATTGGATACAGGATCATGGAGGCTTTCTCTGTCAGGTTCATGCGGATCATAATCCCTGACAGGATCATAAAGGGCAGAAGGGATGGGATCATATTCCGGAACCACAATTCCAGCCCCATGCCGGCATAGGCCAGGCTGAGCTGGGAATGGGTCAGAATGCAGCCGGCGAGCAGCAGAAACAGGATGGTCAGCGCTATCATGGACATTGGTGTTCCTTAAGAATTGGCTTTTCCTAAATATATGTACATTTACCGCAGTTCATGCAAAATAAGGGAAATACAGCACTGTTTTCCCGAAATAACTTTTGAGAGAGAGGGCAGCATGCGGCTTGATAAATTCCTATGTGAAATGAAAATCGGAACCCGAAGCCAGGTAAAAGACTACATACGGCAGGGGCTTGTGGCGGTGAACGGCATCCCGGCAAAAAGTGCGGACAGGAAAATTGACGAAAACGCTGACAAAGTGGCTTTCAGAGACCGGATTCTGCAATACCGTAAATATTCCTACTATATGCTGAATAAACCCGCCGGGATGGTTTCCGCCACCGTGGATAATACGGCAGATACAGTGGTTTCGCTTTTAAAAGAAGAAATGCATTCCGGAGATATCTTCCCTGTGGGCCGTCTGGACAAGGATGTGACCGGTTTGCTGCTGCTCACCAATGACGGGGAGCTTGCACACAGGCTTCTGTCACCGGCGAGGCATGTGGACAAGACATATCAGGTGACACTGGAGCATCCCTTAAGCCCGGAGGATATCGGACGGCTGGAGTCCGGCGTAGACATAGGAGAAGAAAAACTTACGCTGCCTGCTCAGGTTTCGGTGGTAACGGAGGATGTCATCCTGCTAACAATCCATGAAGGCAAATATCATCAGGTAAAGCGCATGCTGCTGGCTGTGGGAAACGGCGTCCGGAGCCTGAAACGAATTTCCTTCGGGGCGCTGCGCCTTGACGAAACGCTGAAAGAAGGAGAATATCGGGAATTGACGCCGGAGGAAATTGGTTTACTGTGAAGGCAATTCCCGCTGTTGCCTTACTTCCATGCAGGGTAGAGCAGCCTGGCCTGTTCAATAGGCTTTTTGCATGGAGGTTACTGTGAGAAACGCCTGACAGGGAGAAAAGCGATTATGGCACACGAAATGTTACAAAATATTGACGCAGTTATCTTTGATATGGATGGCTCCCTGGTGGACTCCATGTGGATGTGGCGTGCTATAGACATTGAATATCTGGGACGTTTCGGAATCCCTCTGCCGGAGAATCTGCAGGCGGAGATTGAAGGAATGAGCTTCGGGGAAACCGCACTCTATTTCAAGGAGCGTTTTCCCATACCGAATTCCGTGGAAGAAATCATGCAGACATGGAACCGGATGGCATGGGATAAATATATCTATGAGGTACCGCTGAAAGAAGGGATTCCGGATTTTTTAAGGGGATGTAAGGAAAAAGGCATCGCACTGGGCATTGCCACAAGCAATTCCAGGGAACTGGTGGAAAATGTCGCCCAGGTTCATCAGCTGCGGGATTATTTCACCAGTATTGTCACGGGCAGCGAGGTGGAGCGCGGGAAACCGGCTCCCGACATCTATCTGAAGGTGGCGGACGAATTAAAGGTTTCTCCTGCCAGATGCCTGGTTTTTGAAGATATTGTGGCGGGAATCCTTGCCGGAAAAAATGCCGGGATGCGCGTCTGCGCCGTATCAGATGCCTATTCGGAACATGATGCGGATAGAAAAAGGAAACTTGCAGATTACTATATTGATGACTTTTTTCATCTGTTCTGACAGATTTTAACGGTGGGTACGAGTGAGCGCTTCTGTAATGCAGGGCAGAAAAACGGCAGTTAAATGCGCTCACAAGTATATTTCTTCACGATTTTCAGATAAATGGCAGCAGTTAGATTCTGTCGGGAAAGGTCTAAGGAGAATATATGGATATTGTAATCATAACTGGCGCCTCCTCCGGTATCGGAAGAGAATTCGCCATGCAGATGGATGCATATTTTAATCGTATCGACGAATTCTGGTTAGTTGCAAGAAACCGCAGGAAGCTTATGCAGCTTGCGAAGAGCCTGAAGCACAATGCCAGGATTTTGGCGATGGATATTACGGATAAGGAAAAGCTTGCTGACCTGGAAGACGCGGTTTTCCGCCATAAAGCAACCGTCAGAATGCTGATCAATTGTGCGGGATACGGCATTATGGGAGAGTTCTGCGGACAGGACAGAGAGCTGGAGCTTGGGATGATACGCCTGAACTGCGAAGCGCTGACAGAGCTGACCCACCGCATGGTTCCCTATATGAGAGAGGGGAGCCGCATTATCCAGATGGCTTCCAGCGCAGCTTTTCTGCCGCAGCCGGATTTCGCGGTCTATGCGGCCACAAAGTCCTATGTGCTGAGTTTTTCCAGGGCGCTGGGGGAGGAGTTGAAAAAGGACGGCATCTATGTCACATCTGTCTGCCCCGGACCGGTGGATACTCCGTTTTTCCAGATTGCCGAGGCAGACGGCTCCACGCTGGCGCTGAAAAAATATACCATGGTTTCCGCGGAGAGGGTGGTGGCGCTTGCCCTGAAGGATTCCCTGCGCAGACGTTCCCTGTCGGTATGCAGCCTGCCAGTTAAATCGCTGTTCATTTTAACGAAGCTGGTGCCGCATTCCGTCATACTGGATGTCATGGACTGGATGAAGAGAAAGGGATACTGAAAATGCAGGTAAAGAGATTGTTTTCCACAGAAGACGCAAAAGGAACCCGAAATTATGTGAATACCCAGAAAAAATACGAGATACTCCGGACAGTACTCTATTTCGGTATTTCACTGTCCCTGTTCGCAGCCGGTTATATCCAGACCGGCAGCAGAGGAAACCTGCTGTCAATCGTTGCCGTGCTGGGATGCCTTCCAGCCAGCAAAAGCGCGGTGGGAGCGGTTATGTTTTGCCGCTTTCGCAGCTGCCCGGAACAGGCTGCCCTGGAGATAGAGCAGCACAGCCAGGGATTGAACTGTCTCTATGACATGGTATTTACTTCCTATAAGAAAAATTATGTGGCCAGTCATCTGGCGGTGTGCGGCAATACGGTGTGCGGCTTTTCGGCTGACTGTAAATTTGAGGAAAATGAATTTTACAGGCATATCGGGGATATTCTGAAGATGGACGGGCATAAAAATGTCACGGTTAAGATATTTACGAATCTGTCCAGATATACGGAACGGCTGGAGCAGATGAAGACGCTGGACATGGATGAAAAGGAAACCGCCGCTGTCATTGCAACCCTGAAAAGCGTGGCGCTGTGATTCCAGCCGGATGCAAAGATCAAAAATTTCCATACCTATCTTTATGACAAATTCTTCGGTTTTGCGCTTAGAAATTGTGCAGAAATAACTTTTTGTAAACGCCTTCGGAAAGGAACGGAATGAAGTCGGTAATCATAGGGAAAAATCAGGCCGGACAGCGTCTGGATAAATTTTTACATAAATATCTGCCCCTTGCCGGAGACGGTTTTCTTCATAAAATGCTCCGTAAGAAGAATATCACACTGAACGGAAAAAAAGCGGAGGGAAAGGAAATCCTTGCCATAAATGACCAGGTATGCATCTTTTTCTCCGAGGAAACTTTTGCGAAATTTGCCGGCAGGGACGTGGGCAGCCCGGAAGGGACGCATAAAACGGGAAACACGGCAAAAGCGCTGCACCCGGGAGCGGAATCTATGGATTCACCGGAGAAAAGCAGGGGAGACGGCGGAAAGTTATCTGCCGGTATGCAGAATGCAGCGGTGCCAAAGCCAGATCAGGAATATACGCAGGCTTATGAAAGCCTGGACGGGATTACCATACTGTACGAAGACGACGACTGCCTGATTCTGAATAAGCCCTCCGGCCTTCTGACACAGAAAGCGGCGCCGGGAGATGTCTCTCTAAACGAATGGCTGATCGGATATCTTCTGGAGAAAAAACAGATTTCTGCAGAAGAACTCAACTTTTTCCGACCGTCCGTCTGCAACCGCCTGGACCGGAATACCAGCGGGATAGTGCTGTGCGGCAAAAGTCTGGCCGGTCTGCAGTATCTGAGCCAATGTGTCAGGGAACGCTCCGTGAGGAAATTTTACCGGACCATCTGTGTGGGGGCATTGCGGGAAAGTGCCGTCATTCATGGTTATCTGGTGAAGGATGAAGCCAGGAACCGCGTGACGGTATCTCCTGCGATTTTTTCTGCCGGTGAGAAGGCTTCGCTTATCCATACCGCTTATTACCCGGTGGCAGTTACGGATGCTTACACCCTTCTGGAAGTCGAGCTGATTACCGGCAAAAGCCACCAGATACGCGCCCACCTGGCAAGCCTGGGGCATCCTCTGATAGGGGATTACAAATATGGTCAAAGATCCGTGAATCGCACTCTGAAGGAACAATTTTGCCTGGAGCATCATCTGCTTCATGCCTGCCGGGTTACATTTCCGGAAGCTGAATCGGGTCCCGGACGGCATCTCAGCGGCAAGACAGTAAGCGCCCCCTGCCCCGATAATTTCCGGAGACTGGAGGAAGCCTTTTTCCTTCATCCGGAACTATACTCGTGAGCGCAATCATTTGCCATATTCTGTTCCACATTGCGGCAGCGCTCACTCGTTATACATTTCATTTGGTAAATGTTTTTGACCGCGAGTATAATTTCCAAAAAGGATACAAAAAAATTATGGCAACTTGGAATTCCAGGGGACTGAGAGGTTCCACGCTGGAGGATATGATCAACAGGACAAATGAAAAGTACTCCGATGCGGGACTGGCGCTGATTCAGAAAGTACCCACCCCTATCACCCCGCTCAAAATAGATAAGGAGCATCATCAGATCACCCTGGCTTACTTTGAACAGAAGAGCACAGTTGATTACATCGGTGTAGTACAGGGGCTTCCGGTTTGCTTTGACGCAAAGGAATGTGCCACGGATACCTTTGCCCTCCAGAATATCCACGAGCATCAGGTGAATTTTATGCAGAAATTCGAAAAGCAGGGGGGAATTTCCTTTTTCCTGATTTATTATACACATAAGGATATCTTTTACTATCTGCCCCTGGAGATGCTGCTGTACTTCTGGAACCGTTCAAAAGAGGGAGGACGGAAAAGCTTCCGCTATGACGAGCTGAATCCGGAATATATTCTGCCCCGGAAACACGGAATTCTGGTTCCTTATCTGGACATGCTGCAGAAGGATTTGGATGACAGGGCTTGACAGCGGCAGTATCTTCCGATATACTACAACTGATTTGTTTTATCAACGTGGTAGCACGTTAATCTGTTAAAGTGGATGTCCGTACGGGCTGGAGGATGATATGAGTCAGAGATTATTACATACGCCGGAGGGTGTCCGGGATCTATACGGAAAGGAATATGCCGAAAAGCTCTATGTGGAAAACCGGCTCAGAGAGAGCATTCATCTCTACGGGTATGAGGATATTCAGACCCCTACTTTTGAATTTTTCGACATTTTTTCCCGGGAGATCGGCACCACTCCCAGCAGGGAACTCTACAAGTTCTTTGACAAGGAAGGAAATACTCTGGTGCTCCGTCCCGACTTTACTCCGTCCATTGCCAGGTGCGCCGCGAAATATTTCTGCGAGGAACAGGTTCCCCTGAGGTTCAGTTACCTGGGAAGTACTTTCACAAACACCTCCAGTCTCCAGGGAAAACTAAGGGAAGTAACCCAGATGGGAGTAGAGCTGATCAATGACCCGTCGGCGGAAGCGGATGCGGAGATAATCTCACTGGTTGTCCATGCACTGCGCAGCACAGGACTGGAGAGATTCCAGGTTGCCATAGGAGATGTGGAGTATTTTAAGGGACTTTGTGAGGAGGCGGGGCTGGACGAGGAGACCGAGCTGGATCTGCGCGCTTTTATTTCAGGAAAGAATTACTTTGCTGCCCAGGCGCTTTTGGAAGAGCGGGGAGTCAGGGAAGCGTATCAGGACAGGCTTCTTCGGCTGGCGGATTTCTTCGGGGATATGAGCTCCCTTTCCGAGGCGGGAGCTATGGCAGGCAACGAACGTTCCCGAAGGGCTGTTGAACGCCTGGAGCAGACAGCTTCCTTATTAAAATTATATGGTGTGCAGGATTACGTTTCCTTCGATCTCGGAATACTCAGCAAGTACAGATACTATACAGGGATGGTATTCAAGGCCTATACCTACGGGGTAGGGGAAGCCATTGTAAAAGGCGGCAGATATGACAGGCTGCTGCAGCAGTTCGGAAAGGACGCCCCGGCAGTCGGCTCTGTCATGGTGGTGGACAGCATCCTGGAGGCACTTTCCAGACAGAATGTGAACATTCCTGTGCCGGAGGAGGTGCGCACCATTTCCTACAGCCATGATAATTATTGCGGGAAACTCGCCCAGGCGCAGCAGCTCCGCAGCCAGGGGATCCCTGTAAAACTGACACCCTGCTGAAATCAGTATGGAAACTATATTCGTGAGCGCGGGTATACATTGGCAAAGGCTTTCGAATGCGAGTATATACTGCAGACCGCTTGGATTTACCGTGGTGTCCCTGGGAAAGTACCTGGCTAGCGGTCTGCAGTCGGGTTACACTGCAAATTTAAACGGTGCGCAGTATAAATTAGGAGGACCGATCATGACAGAGGAACGGTATCTGACCTTTGCGCTGGCGAAGGGCAGACTAGCCTTTCAGACATTGGAATTATTTGAAAAAATGGGAATTTCCTGTGAGGAAATGAAGGATAAAAAAACCCGCAGACTGATATTCGTAAATGAGGAACGAAAATTCAGATTTTTCCTTGCCAAGGGACCTGACGTGCCCACTTACGTGGAGTACGGCGCAGCAGATATCGGGGTAGCCGGAAACGACACGATTCTGGAAGAGAACCGGAATGTGTATGAGGTGCTGGATCTGGGTTTCGGAAAATGCCGTATGTGCGTATGCGGCCCGGAATCTGCCGGGGAGCTGCTCAAACACCATGAGCGAATCCGCGTGGCAAGCAAATACCCTAACATTGCAAAGGACTATTTCTATAATAAAAAGCATCAGACAGTAGATATTATCAAGCTGAACGGCTCTGTGGAGCTGGGGCCGCTGGTGGGATTGTCGGATGTCATTGTTGATATCGTGGAGACCGGCTCCACACTGAAAGAAAACGGGCTGCAGGTATTGGAGGAGGTCCGCCCCCTGTCAGCCAGAATGATAGTCAACCCTGTCAGCATGCAGATGGACAGGCCGCGGATTCAGGAGATTGTGCTGGGACTGCGCCGGAAGCTGGAGGAAAGCGATGAAAAATTTGATCAATAAAGCGGGGCGGAAAACAATGAAAAACTTGCCCGATAAAGCGGGGCGGAAAGGCAGCAGATGAGAATCGTAGCGTTAACCAGGGAAGCAAGGAAGAACATATTAAGTGATTTATTGAAGAGAAGCCCGAACAATTATTCTGAATATGAGAGCACTGTCAGCGAAATTCTGGAAGATGTCCGCAAAAACGGAGACAGCGCATTGTTTGCCTATACACAAAAATTTGACCACTTTGCCCTGAATGCAGAAAATATCCGGGTGGACAGAAAAGAAACAGAGGAAGCTTACGGCAAACTGGATGACAGGCTTGTGGAGGTCATACGGCACAGCGCAGAAAATATACGGGATTTTCACAGAAAGCAGCTCCGCAGCGGCTGGTTTGATACCAGGGAGGACGGCAGCCTCTTAGGTGTCAAAATGACGCCCATTGCCAGGGCGGGGGTCTACGTACCCGGCGGTAAGGCAGCCTATCCCTCCAGCGTGCTGATGAATGTGATTCCGGCGAAAGTGGCAGGAGTAAAGGAAATCATTATGACCACGCCTCCCGGGGCGGACGGATGCGTAAATCCCGGCACTCTGGTGGCTGCGGATATTGCGGGTGTGGATACCATATACAAAGCAGGCGGCGCACAGGCCGTAGCTGCAATGGCTTTCGGAACGGAGTCCATCCCGAAAGTTGACAAGCTTACCGGCCCCGGCAATATATTCGTGGCCCTGGCCAAAAAAGCCGTATACGGTTATGTGGGGATTGACTCCATTGCAGGCCCCAGCGAAATTCTGATTCTGGCGGACGAAACAGCCAATCCCAGGTATGTGGCGGCAGATCTGCTCTCCCAGGCAGAGCATGACGAACTGGCAAGCGCCATTCTGATCACGACTTCCAGGGAACTGGCGGAGAAGGTTTCAGAGCAGGTGAGGATTTTTACGGAGGAACTGTCCCGCAGCGAAATCATACAGAAATCACTGGATCAGTACGGATATATCCTGCTGGCCGAAAATATGCAGGATGCAATCGACGCCGCCAACGAGATTGCTTCGGAGCATCTGGAAATACTGACGGAAAATCCATACGAAATCATGGCGAAAATCCGGAACGCAGGAGCCATTTTCCTGGGTGAGTGGTCCTCCGAGCCGTTGGGAGATTATTATGCCGGGCCAAACCATATCCTTCCCACCAACGGCACGGCGAAGTTCTTTTCGCCCCTGAACGTGGACGATTTTATGAAAAAAACAAGTATCATCTCATATTCCAGAGAGGCTTTGGAAAAAGTACATAAAGAAATCGAAATCTTTGCGGAGAGCGAAGGGCTGAGCGCACATGCCAACAGCATCAAAGTGCGGTTTGAGGAATAAAGCTTATTTTGACTATGCAGTTTCCGCATGGCAAATGGCAGGATTAAAAGAAGGAACAGACCATGAGAACAGCGACTGTAAACAGAAAGACAAAAGAAACGGATATTTCCATTACATTGAACCTGGATGGAGCCGGCAATTCGGAAATCTCTACCGGAATCGGTTTCTTTGACCACATGCTGGAGGGCTTTTCCAGACATGGCTTTTTCGATCTGAAATGCCATGTAAAGGGTGATCTGTGTGTGGACGGTCATCATACGGTGGAAGATACCGGTATCGTGCTGGGCCAGGCTATGGCAAAAGCATGGGGAGAGAAAAAGGGGATTCGGAGGTACGGTTCGTCTATCCTGCCGATGGATGACGCCCTGGTTTTATGCGCGGTAGATTTATGCGGCAGGCCATATCTGAATTTTGCGTGCGATTTTCAGGCAGAACGGGTGGGCGGGCTGGATACGGAACTTGTGAGAGAGTTTTTCTATGCGGTTTCCTACAGTGCAGGCATGAATCTGCATCTGAAAATGCTGGACGGGCAAAATACCCACCACATGATAGAAGCCATGTTTAAGGCTTTTGCCAGGGCGCTGGATATGGCTGTAAGCCCGGAACCACGGGTAACGGATGTGCTCAGCACCAAGGGCAGCCTGTAAGGAAGTGCCTACAAATAACCGCTACAAGTTTACAGCAATTTTTATTGTATTTCCG
>DKVC01000232.1:44659-62278 GCA_002490995.1 Lachnospiraceae bacterium UBA7188 | reverse complement strand
TATTTTCCGACAATTCCTAAAAAGAACCAAAGTACACACGGGTACAAAGAAGTGAATTCCCAAAGCCCGATAAAACAAATGAGGTACTCCAATGATTGTGAAAAAATTTGTACCATGTATCTATTTATATAACGGCCATGCGGTACGGCGTCTGGATGACATGTCTGTAGTAGAGACAGACCCGCTGCGGCTGGTCAGCCTTTACAATGAAAACAACGCGGACGGACTGATTGTCTTTGATCTGTCCCAGGGCGACCAGGCGCATGAGGAAGCTCTGGACATGATTAAGGAGATCTGCGCGGCTGCCGAGATGGAGGTCATAGGCGCAGGGAACATAAAGCGCATGGAGGATGTGAAAAAGCTCCTCTATGCCGGCTGCAGGCGCGCGGTGCTGGATTACACGAAGGAAAGCAATATTGCCATTACGGAGGAAGTTTCCCTGAAATTCGGCAGGAATAAAATTCTTGCCTCTTACGATAATTCAAATGTGGTAGCAGCCAATAAGGAACTGCTGGAGCAGTATGTTTCCGCCCTCCTTCTGATGAACCCGCATCAGATCCGGGAGACGGAGAAGCTGACCACTCTTCCTTTTTATGTCCAGGTGAACCAGATTGCCCTGAATAAGCTGATGGAAATCTTCTCATACCAGAATGTGTGCGGGGTCACAGGCAATACGATCAACGACAACTACCGTGATATTTTAACCCTGAAAAATCTGTGCAAGGAGAACGGAATCCTGGTGGAAACCTTTGAAGCCGCTTATCAGTGGGATGACTTTAAGAAGAACGGGGACGGAATGGTGCCGGTGATTGTACAGGATTACCGCACGCAGGAAGTCCTGATGATGGCATATATGAATGAAGAAGCTTATGAGCAGACCATTCACACGGGCAGAATGACTTATTTCAGCAGAAGCAGGGGACAGCTCTGGCTGAAGGGGGAGACCAGCGGTCATTTCCAGTATGTGAAAAGCCTTACCGCGGACTGTGATATGGATACCATTCTGGCAAAGGTTTCCCAGGTGGGTGCCGCCTGCCATACCGGCGCCAGAAGCTGCTTTTTCAACGAGATTACGAAAAAGGACTATGAAGAAGCCACCAATCCGCTCCAGGTTCTGGAAGAAGTGCTGGATGTCATTAAGGACAGGAAAGTGCACCCGAAGGAGGGCTCCTACACCAACTATCTCTTTGATAAGGGAATCGACAAAATCCTGAAAAAGCTGGGAGAGGAAGCCACGGAGATTGTAATTGCCGCCAAGAATCCGGGTGTCAATGAGGTAAAATATGAGATGAGCGATTTCCTCTATCATATGATGGTGCTCATGGTACAGAAGGGTATCAGCTGGGAGGAAATTGCGGTGGAGCTGGCGAACCGTTAACGCCGGGAAGGGAGGGTCTTTCAGCCGGAATTTTTGTATGGTTTGCATGGAACATTGTTCCAAAAAGGACTGCCGGATATCATGGATCTGGCAGTCCTTTTTTCGTGCAGGCAAAGAAAATGCCTGCAACAACTCCAAATTGAATAGAAGTGATTTACAACGGGAATGCAGTATGTTAAAATGCATATGATGAAATATTGCAAAGGATGGCATATCAATGGCAAAAATAACAGAAACAGAGTTATATCCGTACCTGAAAAGCATCATAGACACTGACCGCAGCGCGGTTGTGGTCTGCAATATACAGCATGAAATCATCTATATGAACCCAGCCGCAGTGGAACGCTACGCAAAACGGGGCGGCGCGGAATTACTGGGAAAATGTCTTCTTGACTGCCATAACCCGGCATCGAAGGAACGGATAGAGCAGATACTGGCATGGTTCCGGGAAAGCGAAAACCACAATATCGTCTATACATTCCACAACGAAAAGGAAAATAAGGATGTCTACATGGTGGCATTGAGGGATGCAGACAATGGGCTGATCGGCTATTATGAAAAACATGAATACAGAGACCGGGAAACGGACAACCTGTACCATTTTGCCCGCGGCTAATCTGAGAAGCAGTATGGTTCTATTTTGAAAACAGGAGGAAGACATGTTACTGATACGAGGCGGCTACATGATTGACCCGAAATCCGGTCTGGAAGGCAAATACGACCTGCTGATTGAAGCAGACAGAATACAGAAGATCGGACAACAGCTTACCCCTCCCGAAAAGGATTGTCAGGTCATTGACGCAGAAGGCCTTCTGGTTGCCCCGGGGCTTGTGGATGTGCATGTCCATTTCCGGGATCCCGGCTTTCCGGATAAGGAGGACATTCTGACAGGTGCAAAAGCGGCTGCAGGGGGCGGTTTTACCACAGTTGTAATGATGGGAAATACAAATCCCCCCATCGACAATGTGGATACGCTGCGGTATGTGCTTGACAGGGGAAAACAGACGGGAATCCATGTGCTGTCCTGTGCCAATGTAACACTGGGAATGCAGGGAAAGGAACTGACTCCCATGGAAACACTGGCAGAGCATGGCGCCGTGGGATTTACGGATGACGGTGTCCCCCTGATGGACAGGGAACTGGTGCGAAGTGCCATGGAACAAACCGCCAGGCTGGACATGCCTGTCAGCTTTCATGAAGAAAATCCGGATCTGATTGCGGAAAACGGTATCAACCGGGGAAAAGCAAGCTCCCATTACGGCATCGAAGGCTCTCCCAGAGAAGCGGAAATCAGCCTGGTAGAGAGAGATTTGCAGCTGGCGCTGGAAACGGGGGCAAATATCAATATACAGCACATCAGCGCACGGGAATCCGTAGAACTGGTTCGCAGGGCTCGGAAAAAGGGAGGCAATATCCATGCGGAAGCCACACCGCATCATTTTACCCTTACCGAGGACGCCGTGATCCAATACGGAACCCTGGCCAAAATGAACCCGCCCCTGCGGGAAGAAGCGGACCGGCTGGCGATTATTCAGGGGCTTGTGGACGGCACCATTGATATCATAGCCACCGACCACGCGCCGCATACCGCGGAGGAAAAGGCAAGACCCCTGACAAAGGCGCCAAGCGGGATTATCGGCCTGGAGACGGCGCTGCCCCTGGCTGTCACACAGCTGGTACAGGCGGGCTATCTTACCATGCGCCAGCTGCTGCGCCTGATGAGCACCAATCCCGCCGGCCTGTATCATCTGGATGCGGGATACCTGGCTGAGAACGGTCCGGCTGATCTGGTGCTGATAGACACTGCAGCCGAAGTGATTCCGGGACATTATGCTTCCAGAGCATCCAATACGCCGTTCACCGGATGGAATCTCACCGGCAGGGTAATGTATACCATTTCTTCCGGGGCGGTTGTTTACCAGGCCGATTAAGGAAATGTCTGCAGGTAATGTTATGCACAATGCAACGGCAAAAGCGGTACCCGGATACACAGAATGTCTTTACAGTCAGCACAAAATTGATACAGGAACAGGAAACAGGATTATGTTTTTTAAGAGCAGAGAAAAAGACGACAGACTTAAAAACGAACTGATACAAAGCATGGAAGAAAAATTTCAGAGTCTGAATCAGGAAATCAGCGAAAGCAGCAGCCGGCTGGAGGAACTGAACCGGAAAGTCGGACAGCTGCAGCTATCCGTGCAGAAGCATGATATGTCAATTGAAGATTTGCTGGAAGAATGGGAGGACAGGCGCTCGGATGAGGCGGATGTGCGGGCGCGTTTCCAGGAAGGAGAGCGCAGTGAGAACCTGCTGCTGAAAGTCTTCGAAGCTTATCAGGAGCAGTTCTGGAATCTGAAACGCTTTGCCGATACCGCGGACAGCGAATGGGCCGGGCAGCTGGCTTTGATGGAAAAAAACCTGCAGCACGACAGGCAGCTTTGCGGTATCAGCATTATCGGGGAGTGCGGCATTGAAATCAATTATGATCTTCATGAAGTCATTGAAGTGCTGGATACAACAGATGACAGACTGGACGGCGTGGTTGCCGCAGTATACAGCTGTGGTTATCTTTATAAAGGAAAGGTGAAAAAGAAAGCACGAGTCGGGGTATACCGTACAGCACATATTCACGGCTGACTCATTAAAAGCACATAAAACACATGAAAAGGAGCAGAAAATGGAGACAATTATCGGCATTGATTTGGGAACTTCCACCACGGAGGCAGCAGTAATCAGAGATGGCAAACCCGTAATGATTATGAACCTTGAAAATGAGGTAATAACGCCTTCCGCAGTGGGGCTTGATAAGAGCGGCAACTGGGTTGTGGGGGAGAAGGCAAGGGCCCAGTACCTGTTGTCTCCTGAAAATACTGCCATTGAAGTAAAGCGCAAAATCGGAACAAATGAAAAGATAACCCTTGGAAAGCAGAGTTATACCCCCGTAGCGCTCTCTGCAAAGCTTCTGGGATATGTGAGAACCTATGTCTCGGAATACCTGCAGGAAGATATCACCCGTGCGGTGATTTCGGTTCCGGCCTATTTTGATGATATTCAGCGTCAGGCAACTGTAAAAGCCGGAACGGAAGCCGGGCTGCAGGTGGAACGTATCATTAACGAACCCACTGCGGCGGCTCTGAGCTATGGCCTGGAGCACATGGAGGAAGAGAGCCATATCCTGGTCTATGACCTGGGCGGCGGTACTTTTGACGTCACGCTTCTGGAAATGTTTGACGGTGTGCTGGAGGTAAAGGCCAGCAACGGCGACAATAAACTGGGCGGTAAGGATTTCGATGAAAAGCTGATGGAATGTCTGCGGGAGCGGTTCCGGGAGAAGCACGGCGTGGACCTTATGAAGGATACCTACGCCATGGTGAAGCTGAAGGAGGAAGCCGAGCATTGCAAGAAAACGCTGAGCACGCAGGATTCCTGCCATGTGCTTGTACCCATGATCATTGAAAAGGGAGGTAAACCCCTGGCTCTGGATGAAACAGTCACCGTGGAGCAGTTCGAAGATATGACCCGGGAGCTGATGGAGCGGACGCATCACCCCATTGAAGTGGTGCTGGCGGACAGCGGAATTCTCGCATCTGAAATCGACAGGGTAATCCTGGTAGGCGGCTCCACCAGAATGCCTCTGGTGACAAAGGATATCAGATCTTTTCTCAATATAGAGCCCTCCCAGGCAGTGAACCCGGATTTTGCCGTTGCGGAAGGCGCCGCAATACAGGCAGGCATCATTGAGGGAAGTATCCGCCAGGAAGACAGTATCCTGATGACGGATGTAAATCCTTATACCCTGGGTGTCCGCGTCATGGACTGGATGACAGATGACAGGATGGGCGTAGTCATTCCCAGAAATGTGACAATCCCCACCACCCGCAATCAGGTTTATGCTACAAGCGCAGATTATCAGGATATTGCCAGGATTGAAGTATACCAGGGAGAAAGCGACATTGCCAGCCACAATCATTTCCTGGGAGAGTTCATTGTCCAGGGCATTCCGCGGAAAGCAGCGGGAAGCGAAAAAATCGGTGTGGAATTTTCTTACAATCAAAACGGTATGCTGGAAGTAAAGGCTTCCATACTCAGCACAGGAAAACAGGCCGGTATCCAGATCAACATGATGGAAAATGAAAGCGAAGAGGAAATCATTGATGTGAGAAACTGGAAGGATTCTCCGTACGCGAAGCAGTTCCGGGCAATTATACGCCGGACGGAAAAACTGCTGCAGAATCCGGAGACTCATACGGATCCGTTCTGGGCGGAAGACCTGGAGGATTCTCTTTATGAGCTGAAAGCCGCTCTGGTGCGGGAGGATCTGGAGGGTGCGGAAGAAGCGGAAGAAGAGTTGATGGACATGCTGGCAGACGACTGAAGAGGGGGAGGAAAGGAACCATGAATACTTACTATCAGGTATTGGGACTGGAGCCGGGAGCATCCCAGCTGGAAATCAAGAAAGCCTATTTCAAAATGATCCGCCAGCATTCACCGGAGTCGGATCCGGAACAATTCCAGAAGATACGCGAAGCTTACGAGCAGCTGAAGAATGCCGGTGATGAGCCTGATGGCCCCGTATTTCCTCCTTTCAGCGAGCCATTTGCCGAAAAGATGATGGATCAGATAGCAAATTGCCGCAAAACCGGAGATTCGGTACGGTACAGAGATACCGCACAGGAAGCCTGGAAACTGTTTCCAAAGGATATCCAGTTTCTGTATCATCTGGTGCTTGCTCAGCGAAAATGCGGTAATACAGGCAAAGCGGTCAAAAATGCCGAGCTGCTGGTCAGCATGGATCCCCAGAATAAATGGTTTCAGCGAGAACTTGCCGTCTCCTATATTGAACGCGGTTTTACACAGAAGGCATATTGGGCCTGTGAAAAAGCTTACGAACTGGGATGCCGGGATCTGGATTTCGTGCTGATGTATGCTTCGGAATGCGATGAATATGGAGAATTTACAAAAGGCAGACAGATTCTGACGGAAATAGTGCGTCGGGAAAAGCGTTGGGCAAAGGAAGAGATTCCTGAGCTGCTGGCAGCTTATCATTCCCTGCTGGAACTTACACAATACGATGCTAACGTAAACTCTGCGGCGGTTAACGGTGAATTACCCGATTTCGCAGAGATTATCGGTGAATTATGCCATACCGTGGAAAAATACAGTCTCTACATGGACGATTTTATCCAGGAGCTGGGCATGATCGTATACCGTTACTGCCGACATTATCGCTCATCTGCAGAGTTCGGGAAACTCGGCGAACTTTTATCCGCAATACGCAAAGCGGTCCGCACAGAGGAAAAAAACGCCTGGCTGGATGATGTGGAAAAGGAGTTCAGTTTCCAGCAGATAGATAAAGATCCCCAATACAGTGATACCATAAAGCGGCTTTTTGAGGCCTGCACTTACCTGGATGAGCTTCCCGCGCAGGTTCAGAAATTTGCCGTACTGGACTGCCGCCTGTGTATGATTGAAGAAAGAGAAGAGATCTTAGGGCAGGAAGAATCCCTGCGGAACAGATTTCCGGTATTTTGGGAACAGATCCGGCCATATTTGGAGGAGCTGAAAAATGAAGAACAGCTTCCTCTCTTAAAGGATAAACTCCTGAAGACTTACCGCCGGATAGAGCCGGATATCAGCGGCGGATACTATTATGAGAAATATCCCGCTGAACGGATTAAATCCAGGGGAATTGTCATCAGTGACGGCATGTCCGAACAACCCTATGTACGCGCCGGAAAGAAGGTCGGACGCAATGATCCCTGTCCCTGCGGATCGGGCAAAAAATATAAAAACTGCTGCATGAATAAAAAATCCTGAATTTCAAAAGCAATTTCGGCGTGTCTCAAATCCAGTTTACAGTAGCATAAACTGTCAACTGGATTGGGGAAATTTTGATGCATACTGTAATTTCGATATATTTCCTCAATAACGTTAAAAAGCTACCGGTAAACGGTAGCTTTTTTCAGGCACGATTCTATATAACACTTTACCAAAAAAGAAAAGAAAAGTCTAGTGTTTTTTTCATTTTCCTGTATACTTTTTACTAGAAATCAAAACAGCAGGAAGGAGATCCCAATGAACCAAGAGGAACAAAGCAATGTGCGCGGAACGTCACGCCAGGCGGAAGAAGCATTTCTGGAAGAAACCCTCGCCGTCATCCGCGGCAATCTGGAGGTCTACGGCGAACAGGTCGGAAGGATGCGGGAAGAAATCGACGATATGCTGGACCATTTCCATGACGACAATCCGGAGCTGATCAATCTGCTGGAGAACAGCATGACGCTGTACGAACAGATGAAGCGGGCGCTGGAACGGAATGAGAAGGCACAGAACAAGCCTTATTTCGGCAGGATTGACTTTTATGACGAAATGCTGGAGAAGGACGAAAGTATCTATATCGGCAAGGGCGGCATATCCAGAGATACCACTCATCAGGCAGTGGTGGACTGGCGCGCCCCGGTGGCAAATGCCTATTATGAAAACGGCCTGGGAAAATGCAGCTATATTGCCCCCGGGGATAAGCAGATTCCCATTGATCTGAAGCTGAAGCGGACTTATGAGATTGAAAACGGGAAGCTGCTGGACTATTATGACAGCGAGGTGGTGGCAAATGACGAACTGCTGACCAAATACCTTGCCAAAAACAAGCAGGCCGTGCTGGGCGAAATCATTGCCACCATCCAGAAAGAGCAGAACGACATTATCCGCAAGTCCCCCTATCACAATATCATTGTCCAGGGCGTGGCCGGCTCCGGCAAAACCACGGTGGCCATGCATCGGATTTCCTTTATCCTGTACAATTACCAGGAGCGTTTCAAACCGGATGATTTTTATATCGTGGGAAGCAACCGCATCCTGCTGAATTATATCACGGGAGTGCTGCCGGACCTGGATGTGTACGGAATCCGCCAGATGACCATGGAACAGCTTTTCGTCAGGCTCCTGTACGAGGATTGGGACGAGAAGAAATACCGGATTAAAAAAAGCGGACAGAGCGGCAATTCGGGCAGTATCAGAGGAACTTTGGGGTGGTTTGAGGATCTGAAGGAATATTGCGACAGCCTGGAATGGAACGGCATACTGCGGGAATCCATTTACCTGAATCCCAGGCAGTTCGTAGAGGGCTTAAGAGACGGCAAAAGCGGTGTTTACGACACAACTGTGGGGAAAAAGGTCAATCCATATGACCTGATTCTTCTGGTGAATGGGGAAGCGGTGGAGCGCTATATTCTCCAGAACCCGAAGGTCTCCATGCAGAGCAAAATCAACATGCTCAATGAGCGCCTGATCATCAAAATCAAGGAAGAATTCCTGGGAAAAGGCGTCAAATACACGGAAGCGGAGAAAAAAGCCATTCTGAAGGCCTACAGGGGCAGATACGGGGACAGGGTCTGGAAAGGCTCCATCTACCAGGTCTATCGGGATTTCCTGGAAGGACAGATCCGCAGGCACAATCTGGTACTGGATATCCCGACCAGCGAATTTGACGTCTATGACCTGGCGGCGCTGGCTTATATTTACAAGAGGATCAAGGAAACCGAGGTAATCAGTGAAGCCCATCACATTGTCATTGACGAGGCCCAGGATTATGGAATGATGGCATATTCCGTGCTGCATTTCTGCATTGAGGCCTGCACCTATACCATTATGGGGGATGTGTCCCAGAATATTCATTTCGGCTTCGGGCTGAATGACTGGGAGGAGCTGAGAGCCCTTCTCCTGACGGATAAAATGGACAGCTTCGGCATTTTGAAGAAAAGCTACCGTAATACGGTAGAAATTTCCGAGTTTGCCACGAAAATCCTTCACCACGGACAATTTTCCAGCTATCCGGTAGAACCCATCATCCGCCATGGCAGTCCTGTCAGGGTGGAGCTGTGTGCTTCCAGCCGAAATACAATCATCGGGAAAGCAGCCCAGGTCTGCCGTGAATGGCAGAAGAGCGGTTATGATACCATCGCCGTGGTCTGCCGGAACCAGCGCAGCGCAGACCTGGCCGCCGAAGCCCTGAGGCAGTATATAGAAGTAATGGAAAATGACCTGGAAACGGCAGTATTCGGAAACGGTATCATGGTACTTCCTGTAGAATATACCAAGGGACTGGAATTTGATGCCGTACTGATTCTGGACCCCACGAGAGAAGAGTACCCGGTGGATGACGGGCATGCCAAGCTGCTCTATGTAGCCGCCACCCGTGCACTCCATGAACTCTGTGTTCTCCATACCGGAAACCTTACCGGGCTGATCGCAGATCCCATACCGGAGAAGCGCAAGAACGCCATGGAATCGGAAGAGGAGACGGGTATTGTTTCTCCCAAACAATCTCCCGGAAAAATGCCTGATATATCTCACAGCAAAAATCCCGGCAACGTGGGAAATAGTCCTTATGAAATAAAAACTCCCGGCAATGTCGGAAAAATGCCCTATGAGGTAAAGATGCCTGATGCTGAAGGAAAGCAGCCGCATGAAACAAAAGTTTCCGGCAACGCAGCAGGAAGACAACAGCCGCATGAAACATCAATAGGGGAAAACAGCAGAAGAACTGCTGCACCAGGGCGAAACTCCGGCAGTGAGAAAAACAAAAGAACTATAATCGCCATAAACCAGATTGGTCAATCATCGGACAGACAAGGTCAAAAATACGACCGTCCGAGTCAAAAGCAAAAGCTACCAGGCCAAAGCATAAACCATATGGGTCAAACAGATGCTCCGATGGCAAGTAAAGGTGATCAGCCTGGTCAATACAATTTTGGCGACAGAAAAACCGCTTCTGCAGACAGACAGCCGATCCCGGGGATGCAGCCTGCCATCCGGAAGCCTCGCGCCGTCCTGCCCTCTGCTTCCGGAACTCAGAAAGAGCCAAAAGTCTCATCCCTGACAAATTTATACAGCGCAAAACCGGTGGCATCCTCTTCTGTCGGCTCAAATACAGAATCGCTGTATCCCAGAGAACAGCCGCCGACAAAGCAGCCTGGTTCCGGCGACATGCCTGCATTTGGTGATATTCCGCCCACCGAAAAGCTGCGCCCCATGGGACATTCCAAAATAGACCTTTCCATCCGATGGGTCACAAAGCATCCTGACGGGCTGTGCCTTCAGAGCCGTTACGGTACCCTGAAATTAAGTCCTGTAGGAAGCGCCGTCATGAGGGTAAGCTTTGCAAAAAACGCCCAGCCGGATTCCGCGGTACACCCCCGGATTGCTGTGGACAGAACGGAAAAATTCTGGATGTACAGAGACACCGGCAGCATGGTAGAACTGACTACGGATAAACTTGCCCTGCAGGTCGACAAAACAACCGGAGCCATCCGTTATCTGGCCATAGACCCGGACACCGGAGGCAAAAAGCTGCTTCTGGCAGAACGGAAGAAAGAGTGCCGTCAATTGGAAGCCCGGGCCAAAAACAGCTTCCAGACCTGGCTTTTTCTTGACTTTTCCAAAGAAGAGCATCTGTACGCATTCGGGCCGGACGACAGGGCCGGAATCCCGCTGAAAGGGACAGCCCGGTATATCTCCAGCCAGGACTGCGGCGCATTACCGCTGCTTCTGTCCGATAAGGGATACGGGATTCTTCCCGCGGCGGCATCACCCGTATTCTGCTGCGACATTCCCGCATATGGTTCTTACCTGCATGCGGACAGCGAAAAGCAGATGGACTACTATTTTATTTACGGTAAAAGAAAGGATACCATATTGAACGCATATGCATATTTAAGCGGGATGCAATAATTTATACTGCACGCCAATTAAATTTGCAGTACATCCTGACTGTAGACCGCCAGCCAGATATTTTCCCAAAGGCATCACTGCAAATCCTGACGGTCTACAGTATATCCTCTCTGATTACTATGTATCTTCGATACGTAGAAACCTGTAATGGAATCGAAAGAGAAGGAGGACTGTTTCATTTTCGGTCAGATGGAGCGCCTGTCAACGCTTCCGCCCAGGTTTCTATTACGTCTTCGTAGTCGGCCGAAATCACCTCAAATATCTTCTCTGCGGTGATTCCGGCCACTTCCATATGATTCCTGTCCATAACGATTACTGCCGTCACCAGAAAAAGAGCAATCCACATCCTGAATTTCAAGAAGGAAAACGACACTTCCTCAGGACGCGCTGTATCCTCATAATACGGCTCCCCATAGCGGAGGGTGCCTTCATCCTGCAATCCGGAGCTGGTTTTTCCATATAATATCCGTTCTCTGTTAGACAGATCATACTGATTTTCATGATACCTTGAGCGCACCTGCTGTACCAGTCTAAGTTTTTGTTCCATCGTTACATCACTCACAGAAAAATACCTCAAAAGACTTTCGGAAGCTTATTTAAAAATATGGCATTTGGCGCCGGATTATGATAAAATGGAAGAAGTTATTTGGACACAGACAAAAACAGGAAGAAACGCACGGGCCAGCCACCCGGCAGAAAAGAGGGAAAAGAATCATGGAGATCAACGGAAAAGCGTGGGGAGAGAAGATATTCTCCAATATCGCAAAGGTAATTGTAGGAAAAGAACAGACTGTCAAACTGCTGCTGACGGCACTGCTGGCTGACGGACATGTACTGCTGGAGGATGTTCCCGGCACAGGCAAGACGAAGCTGGCAAAGACCCTGGCCAAAAGCATCAGTGCCGACTTCTCCAGAATCCAGTTTACCCCCGATTTGCTGCCCAGCGATATCACCGGCCTGAACATATTTGACCGTCAGAAGAATGAATTTGTACTGCGTAAGGGTCCGGTCTTTACCAACATACTGCTGGCGGACGAGATTAACCGCGCCACGCCCAGGACCCAGGCAGGCCTGCTGGAATGCATGGAAGAGCGGCAGGTGACAATCGACGGTGAAAGCTATGTCCCCGGAACGCCTTTCTTCGTCATAGCCACCCAGAATCCTGTGGAAACTACGGGAACCTTTCCTTTGCCCGAAGCCCAGATGGATCGTTTCATGATGCGGCTTTCCATGGGGCTGCCCGACAGGGCGGAGGAGCTTGCCATTCTGGAGAAATATATGGACAGAGAGCCTCTGGCGGAGCTGGAAAGTGTGCTGGCGCTGGAGGATCTGGCAAAGGCAAGAGCGGAAGCTGCCGGTGTATTCGTGCACCCCTGTGTGCGGGAGTATATGGTAGATATCGTGGAAGCTACCAGAAAAGGCGATGAAATCCTGCTTGGGGTCAGCCCCAGGGGCAACCTGGCCCTGCTTCGCTGCGCAAAGGCCTACGCCTGGCTGGAGGGGCGGGATTACTGTACGCCGGATGACATCAAAGCGCTGGCGGTGCCCGTACTTGCCCACAGGATCGTACTGGGTTATGGGGCAGGCGGCACGGAAGGCACTGTAAAACGGGTGGAAGCCATCCTTGCCTCCACTCCCGTTCCCACTGAGGAGTTTCGGAAATGATAAAAATATTAGGTATCGGCCTCATTGGCTTCTTCCTTCTTGTGGTGCAGAAAAGTGTCTATGAAAAGCTGTGGCAGCGGTCGCTGTATGTCTCTGTCAGCTTTGGAAAAGAACCGATCTTTGAGGGAGACCAGGGAGAACTGAAGGAAATCATTGAAAATAAAAAAAGGCTTCCCCTGTCCATGCTGAAGGTAAAGTTTAAGACGGACAGACATCTGGTCTTCGGAAACGAAAAAGGTTCCCGAACCACAGACCAGTATTATCGCAACGACATATTCCGCATTGGCGGCGGGGAGAGGGTGACCCGCACTTTGAAGTTCCGGGGCGGAAGGCGGGGATATTATACCATAGATGAGGTCAGCCTGGTTGCATCGGATCTTTTTTTCTTAAGCCAGCTGACGGCGGATAAAAAGGTGAAGACGGAGCTCTATGTGTACCCCAGGCCATATGATGCCGCCCGTCTGCGCCGGTCTTTGATTCAGATGAACGGAGAGATGCTTTCCAGGCGCCATCTGCAGGAGGATCCCTTTGAGTACCGGGGAATCCGCGAGTATCAGCCCTATGACGACATGCGGAGCATCAACTGGAAAGCCACCGCCAAAACAGGGGAGTTCAAGGTAAACCAGAGAAATTATACTTCCCTGAAAAGCGTCCGGATATTCTTCAACATACAGGACGACAACATCCTGAAAAAGGAAGCCGCCGTGGAGATGACCCTGCGCATTGTGGCTTCTCTGTG
Source organism: Lachnospiraceae bacterium UBA7188 (assembly GCA_002490995.1). Taxonomy (GTDB): domain Bacteria; phylum Bacillota; class Clostridia; order Lachnospirales; family Lachnospiraceae; genus Acetatifactor. The sequence goes on along the minus strand of DKVC01000232.1, from coordinate 48,767 downwards.
CCAGCTGTTTCTGCGGCAGGGAGTTCAGGTGTCCTGTCACGGCAACGGCGTGGATATAGTCACCGGAAGTCCGCTGTCCATCCATCCGAAGGCAGGGCAGGGGCAGATGGATACCATTTACCGCGGACTGGCCAGAATTGATACGGAACAGCCTGCGGCAGATTTCAGGGCACATTTTGAAGAACTTCTGTTTCAGAAAAGCCAGGGCACATTCACTTATTTTGTGGCGCCGAACCAGTATGACGACTTTGTGGAGCTTCTGACCAGATATCAGGCTTCCGGAAATCCGTTTCTGTGGTTTTATCCTTCCTCCGCCAGTAAGGATCCGGAACTGCCACCTGCACTGGAGCACTGTATTGATGTGGTTCATTTTGAAGAGTAAGGCTCCTAAGGAAGTGACTGCAACCAAGTTAGAATGTCCGATGACGCGGGCAGAGGTGGGAAATGAAGATTGGTAAAATTCGATTTGTAAATGAAATTCTGACGGAACAGATGAATCACTGGATGCTTTTTCCGCTGGCTCTGATTGTTGGCGGGGCTTCCAGATATCTGACAGGCGAGGGAAATCCCATGCTTTTGGCCTGGGCACTGTGCAGCCTTTTTCCCTTTTTCTTTTTCCTGATCAGATGTGCAGCGGGACATCTGCTTCCTTTTGTGCTGCTGCACCTGGCAGTGGCGGCGCTTTCCTTGCTGGTGCCGGTGTCTTTTCCGGCGGGAAAGGCTGTGTGTATTCTCTGTGCGGCGGGATATCTGTTGTACTCCCATATCCTGCGCCTGAAGCATGACGAGCTTTTTTCAAATGGAATGCATCTGCCGGCAGGTGTGGGAATAGCGGCGTTTTCAGCCTTTTTTGTCCATTATCTGGAGGTTCGGGGCTGGGATAATTATCATGTTATCGCTTTGATTGCGGCAATTTCCCTGTACTTTATCGTTTATTATATTGAGCACTATCTGAATTTCCTCTCCGTAAACGAGAGCAGCGCCGGATTCCTGCCAGCGGCGGAAATGTTTCACTCCGGAATGGGGCTTGTGCTGGCTTATACGCTGCTGGGGGCGGGGATTCTGGTGCTCAGCTCCCAGTTTGCGTGGCTGGCCGGTATCCTGCAGCCCCTCAAGGCCCTTCTTCTCCGTTTTCTGCGCTTTCTGTTTTCGGGGAAAGCCGAGGAACCCACAGAAAAAATCGAAATACCGATTATCGAAGAGCTTCAGCAGGATAATATGGAGGAAATGACGCTTCCTGAGGCAGCGGAACCCTTCTGGTTATGGAAGGTACTGGAGGTCATTGCCATTGCAGTCCTGATTATCGTAATCTGCGGGATAGTGGTCCTGTCCCTGGTAAAGCTGTTCCTGTTGATTCGGCAGTATCTGAATCTGCATTTACACAGGGAACGCGGCCTGGAGACGGGAGATACCTGTGATTTCCGGGAAAAATGCGAACTGGAGCGCAACCCTGATCGGAAGCGGCAGAGCCTGTTAAACGCCCTGTCTCCCCACGAACGAATCCGGAAACTGTATAAGAAGAAGCTTTTGTCTTCATCTCCCCGGCTTTCGGAGGAGGACAGGAACCGTATGGATATCTATACCGCAAAAGAGTGGGAGCAGAAGCTGGAGACCCGGGGTATGTCAGATATATATGAGCAGGCCAGGTATTCCAATCGGGCGGTAACCGGAGCGGATGTGAAACGTATGAAAGAGGCGTGCAGGTAAGGAGCACATATCAATTTGTATTGCTTAAAACTATAAAAAGTAAGCACTCCTGCGATACATTACACTATTTCAGTGAGAGAGGAGAATTTTCATGCAGCAATTGTGCAGTTCGCATACAGAGGAGGAATGTTCCAGGAAGGAAGGGCCGGCCAGGGTAGCAGAGCACTCCACGGAAGCATTACATGTCATGGAAGCAGAGTACTCCACGGAAACAATGCAGGCCATGGAAGCAGAGCACTCCACGGAAACAATGCAGGCCATGGAAGCAGAGCACTCCATAGAATCAGAGCAGACCATGGAAGCAGGTCTCTCCATGGAAACAGGTCAGGTTACAGAAGCAGATTCTATGAAGGAAGTACTTTCCGGTAGGAAACTGGCTCTGAGTGACGATATTTTGATGACTGTGGAGAAACCTGCCCGTTATATCGGCGGAGAGTATAACGCTGTTATGAAGGACCCTGCAAAGGTAAGCATCCGCTTTGCTTTCTGTTTTCCTGACGTCTATGAAATCGGCATGTCGCACCTGGGCCTGCAGATTCTGTATGACACCTTCAATGCCATGGAGGATGTTTGGTGCGAACGGGTCTATTCGCCCTGGGTGGATCTGGATGCCATTATGAGAAGGGAGCAGATACCGCTGTTTGCCCTGGAATCTCAGGACCCTATTGAGAAATTTGATTTTCTGGGGATTACCATACAGTATGAAATGTGCTACACGAATATTCTGCAGGTGCTGGATTTGTCCCGGATTCCAATTCTCGCTGCGGAGCGCGGAGAAGACTGTCCCATAGTCATCGGCGGCGGTCCCTGTACGTATAATCCGGAGCCGCTGGCGGATTTCTTTGACATATTTTATATCGGTGAGGGTGAAACGAGATACCGTGAGCTTTTCACCCTTTACGAGGAATGCCGTAAACAGAAGCTGGGACGGGTGGAATTTCTGCGCCGCGCGGCGAGGCTGCCAGGATTATATGTGCCGCGTTTCTACGATGTGGAATATAAGGAAGACGGTACCATTGAGCGTTTCTTTCCTCTGGAGGACGGCATACCGGCTGTGATTCAGAAGGAAATCGTCATGGATATGACAAAAGTCAGCTATCCGACAAAACCGGTGGTTCCTTTCATCAAAGTCACCCAGGACAGGGCTGTCCTGGAAATCCAGAGGGGATGCATCCGCGGGTGCCGGTTCTGCCAGGCCGGTCAGCTGTACCGTCCTGTGCGGGAGCGGGATGTGGAAGACTTAAAAAAGTACGCACTGGAAATTCTGAAAAATACCGGGCATGAGGAAATCTCCTTAAGCTCCTTAAGCTCCAGTGATTATTCCAGGCTGCCGGAGCTGGTTGATTTCCTGATAGAAGAGTGCGGGAGACAGCATGTAAATATATCGCTGCCTTCCCTGCGTATCGATGCCTTCTCCCTGGATGTCATGAGCAAGGTCCAGGATGTGAAGAAATCCAGCCTGACCTTTGCGCCTGAGGCCGGCAGCCAGAGACTGCGGAATGTGATCAATAAGGGACTGACCGAGGATGTCATCCTGAAAGGCGCGGGGCTTGCCTTTGAGGGCGGGTGGAGCCGGGTAAAGCTTTACTTTATGCTGGGGCTGCCCACGGAGACACCGGAGGATATCCGTGAGATTGCGGAACTTTGCAATAAAATAGCCGCGCTTTATTTCGAAACGGTGCCGAAGGAAAAGCGCAGCGGCGGCCGGGTCCAGATTGTGGCCAGCACTTCCTTTTTTGTACCCAAGCCCTTTACCCCTTTTCAGTGGGCGCCGCAGTGCACCAAAGAGGATTTTCTGGAGAAAGCATATCAGACGCGCACTGCTGTTTCGGAGCAGCTGAACCAGAAGAGCATTAAGTACAACTGGCATGAGGCGGATGCCAGCGTCATGGAAGGCGTGCTGGCCAGAGGGGATCGGCGCCTGTGCCAGGTCATCCGGCGGGTTTATGAAAAGGGTGGCTTCTACGATGCCTGGGGGGAGTATTATGACAATGACAGATGGCTGGAAACGATAGAAGAATGCGGGCTGTCCGTGGATTTTTATGCCCACAGGCAGCGGCCCCTGGATGAAATTCTGCCCTGGGACTTTATCGACTGCGGCGTCACGAAGGAATTCCTGAAAGGAGAGTGGGAGAAGGCGCAACGGGAAGAGGTCTCAGCAAACTGCAGGGAGAAATGCCAGGGCTGCGGGGCTGCCAGGTTTGGAGGCGGGATATGCTTCGAACCCAGGGAGGGAGCAATGTAATGAATTGTGCTGTAGGTCTTGAAACCTTTACATTGAGACATTTATTTGAGCTGTTTATTTGAAGCCTTTATTTCTTTGTTTTGCCTGGTGCCCTTGTCATCTCAGAATTTTGGTATATTTTGTAGTCCATGGTGGTATAATTATATCAGCCTATAA
>DKVC01000232.1:43919-44369 GCA_002490995.1 Lachnospiraceae bacterium UBA7188 | reverse complement strand
AAAAGTTTTTATATTTCAAAATGAAAACATATTGAATCAGAAAAGTTTTCATGATACAATAAAAATGAGGTGATGTATATGGTAAAGCGTTCCAGGTATCTTGAAAAGCTGCTGAAAGTAAAGGACAGGCAGATCATAAAAGTGGTCTCCGGTGTGCGCAGATGCGGAAAATCTACGCTTCTTTTACAATTCAGAGACTATCTGAAGGAATGTGGGACGGAGGACAGGCAGATTATAGCAATTAATTTTGAAGACATTGCCAATGAAAAACTTCTGAATTATAGAGTATTATATGAGTATGTGACGGAAAGGCTGGTCCAGGGAAAGATGACCTATGTGTTTCTGGACGAAATCCAGGCTGTGCCGGAATTCCAGAAGGCTGTGGACTCCCTTTTTATCCGGGAAAATGTGGATGTCTACATCACGGGTTCCAATGCATATATGCTTTCC
>DKVC01000232.1:0-43646 GCA_002490995.1 Lachnospiraceae bacterium UBA7188 | reverse complement strand
TTCCAATGCATATATGCTTTCCGGAGAACTGGCCACACTGCTTTCCGGCAGATATATTGAAATCAGGATGCTGCCTCTGTCTTTTGCGGAATATTCCGATCTGGTGGGCGGCAGCAGAAAAGAAGCATGGAATGCCTATTTTCGGAATGGCGGCTTTCCTTACGCCGCACAGTTGGAGGACAGCGAAATAAGAACGGATTATCTCTCCGGAATATTCAACACAGTGCTCCTGAAAGATATCGTCGCCAGGAAACGGATTCAGGATGTAAACCTTCTTGAGAGTGTAATCAGGTTCCTGTTCGACAATATCGGCAATATCGTATCCTCCAAAAAAATTTCCGACAGCCTGAATTCCTATGGGAGAAAGACCACCTCCGTCACTGTGGAAAACTACATTGAAGCTTTGATGGAATCCTTCATTCTGTATAAAGCCGGACGCTATGACATCAGGGGAAAGCAGCATCTGAAGTCGCTGGAGAAATATTACCTTGTGGATGTAGGACTCCGCAGGCTTCTGCTGGGTGACAGGAATACGGATATCGGCCATATTCTGGAAAATATTGTGTATCTGGAGCTTTTGCGGAGAGGCTTCCAGGTCAGTATCGGAAAAGTGGGAGACCTGGAAATTGATTTTGTGGCAGACAAAGGCGGAGACAGAGTTTACTATCAGGTGGCGGCCAGTATCCTTGATCCTGCAACCTTTGCAAGGGAGATTGCACCGCTTAAGAAGGTTGCGGACCATTATCCTAAGTTCCTCATTACCATGGATGAGATTTCCGTCAATGAAGATGGTATCAGACAGATCAATGTTGTGGATTTTTTGCTGGACAAGACTGAAAACGCGTGAAAGACAGGAAAACAAATTGTATAATTGATTTCCAGGCAAATCCAGAAAGCTTCGGAGGAAAGGAAGGAGTAAAAGTGTTGGAGAAAAAAGGAGCAAAAGGAAGAAACTATCAAGCGCCGCTATGGCATTGGTGCTGAGTGTGTGTATGATATCGCGACAGCTGCGGCGGTAAACGATTCCGTTGGAAAATAATGCTGATACTGCACAAGAAAAAGCAGAAAGGTAAAGGTTTTATTTTTAATGAAGAAAAAAGTATTTATTAATATGCAGCTTCTGGATGGAAGTGAAAACATGGCGCCCCGTCCCGGATATGTCGTTCTGACAGATGAGGACAGGATAACGGCAGTTGTTCCAAGGGAAGAGGCAGATATCAAAGACTGTGAAGTATTCGATCTGGAGGGCCGGTATCTGATGCCCGGCCTGATCAACCTGCATGTCCACATTCCGACAGGCGGCAAACCTCAGAAGAAACCTGCAGATGCCAGTAGAATGGTCAAATTCGCAACATCCAATGTATTTACCCGAAAATATCTGGAGCATATCTATAGGGTAAATGTTTATACGGAGCTGCTCAGCGGCGTCACCACCATGCGCTGTGTGGGCGGTATTGAAAATTATGACACCTGGATACGCGATCTGATTCGGCAGGGCAGGGCAGACGGCCCCCGCATCCTGGCGGCCAATATGGCAATCTCCGTTCCAGGAGGACACATGGCAGGTTCCCTTGCTTATGAGGCCAGCACCATGGAGGAAGCCATACGGTATGTCCACGACATTTCCGAGGATAAACCGGACCTGATCAAGCTGATGATCACGGGCGGCGTGATGGATGCCACTGCCAAAGGAGAACCCGGTGTACTGAAAATGTCTCCTTCCATAGTAAAAGCCGCCTGTGAGGAAGCCCATAAACTGGGGTACCATGTGGCAGCCCATGTGGAAAGCACGGAGGGCCTCCGGGTTGCACTGGAAAACGGAGTGGACACCATAGAGCATGGAGCCACACCTACGGCAGATATCATACGCCTTTTTCAGGAAAAGGGCGCTGTCCATGTGGCTACCATTTCACCGGCCCTGCCGTATGCACTGTTTGACCCGGCAATCAGCCGTGTGGATGAGATGAGCCGCTTTAACGGAAAGGTGGTTTTCGACGGCATCATAGAATGTGCCAAGCAATGCCTCGCCAATGGTATTCCCGTAGGGCTGGGGACAGACACGGGATGTCCGTTTGTCACACATTACGATATGTGGCGCGAGGTTCAGTATTTTCATAAGTGCTGCGGCGTGTCCAAGGCTTACGCCCTGTACACCGCCACGAAACGCAATGCGGAGATTCTTGGTCTTGGGGAAGTGACCGGAAGCATAGAAGCCGGAAAAAGCGCGGATTTCATTGTAACTGACGGCAATCCGCTGGTTGATTTGACCGTACTGCGCAATCTCAATATGGTGGTTGCGAGAGGAAATGTAATCTCTAATCCGAAAATCAAAAAGATACCGGAAGTAGAAACAGAGCTGGATAAATATGTAAGAAGCCATCTCCGAGATGATGCGGATAATGATGAAAGTGATTCTGAAGCCACCCTTTAATTCTTTTAGGAAGGAAGAGTATTCTATCTAAAGGGCATGACGTGGAATCGGACAGGAGGATATTAAGTTTGAAGCTTCGTATTAAATTCAAAAAATACGGTCCCATTCGCTTTATCGGCCATCTGGACGTAATGCGTTTCTTCCAGAAGGCCATAAGAAGGGCCGGAATCGACGTAGCATACAGCCAGGGCTTCAGCCCGCATCAGATTATGGCTTTTGCCGCGCCGCTGGGAGTCGGGCTCACCAGCAATGGGGAATATATGGACATTGAAGTTCACTCTATCATTTCATGTCAGGATGTGAAGGAACGGCTGAACCAGGTAAGTGTCCCCGGAATCGAAGTTACTACTGTCAAAGTTCTTCCGGACAATGCCGAAAACGCCATGGCAAGTGTAGCAGCAGCTTCTTACACGGTACGCTTCAGGGAGGGAAAAGTACCTGAGACGGACATAGAAACCCTATTGCCGCATTTCCTGGCCAAAGAGCGGATTGTGATTACAAAGGAGACAAAAAAGGGTTCCCGGGAAGTGGATTTGAAACAGGGACTCTATTTTCTTTCCTGTGAAAACGGCGTTCTGTCCATGCTGGTAGATGCCTCCAGCGGCGGCAATATCAAACCGGTTCAGGTCGTGGAAGCCATTTTAGCAGAGGCCGGAGAAAAGCTGCAGGAAAATGCATTGTTGATTACCAGGGAGGAAGTATATACTCACCTGGATACGGAAAGCGGCTCCAAATTGATTCCCCTTGATGAAATCGGCACAGATGAGATACCCTGCAGGAATGCATAAATCCTCAACATTATAAAATAAAATATTATTATAAAAGAGGTTATACCATGAGCCGAAATATTGCACCAAAAGCTTCCCTGTCCCTCACGGAAGAAGAAAACAAAGCCAGGAAAACAGATAAGGACAGATTGCTGCTTACATCCTTCCAGGGTAAAAACTGCGCACTTCTGATACAGAACGGCCGGCTTATGGAAGCTTCCTTTTTTTCAAAGGATCCGGGAAAAATAGGGGCTGTTTACATAGGGCGGGTCAAAAACCTGGCGAAAAATATTGATGCCTGCTTTATGGAGATCAGAAAGGGAGAGATTTGCTTTCTGCCTTTGAAGAATGCGGGTACTCCCTGGCTCTTAAACAGGAGCTGCGACGGAAGAATTCTGGAAGGGGATGAATTTCCTGTCCAGGTAGTACGAGATGCCCAAAAGGGAAAAAGAGCTTCTGTGACAGCCAATCTCTCCCTGTCAAACGATTATTTCGTCCTGACAATGGGAGATACCAAAGTGGGATATTCTTCCAGGCTGTCCGGCGAAAAAAAGCGGGCTGTAAGAAAGATTTTCCGTGAAAGAGCCCTCTTTGATCTGAATGAAAGTAAGGATTGCCTGGTACAAAGCTGTGATGCTTTGCTGCCGGAGTCTGAGCGTCAGAACAGATTATCAGACAGAATCCGGCTGGAAAACCTGAAGCTTCCTGCGACAGGCCTGATCGTCAGGACCAGGGCTGAAGAGACGGAGAGTGCGGAAGAGTTACTGCAGCATTTTTATACGCTGTCAGCCCAATATATCAATTTGCTTTACTCCGCTTTACACAGAAGCTGTTTTTCCTGCCTAAAAGAAGCGGATACGGATCTGGGAACGGTTTTCAGATATTTTTCTTTTGATGAGGTACATAATCTGGAAATCATTACAGATCAGAAAGATATCTATGAACGGCTGAGGGCAAAAAACAAACCGGAAGAAGTTTCCTGTTCTAAAGGACAATTTTACATAGGAAAAAATACTTTCAGTTCTGAGGGACAATGTTCCATGGAAGGAAATGATTCTTCCATGTGTCCAGGAATACGTTTTTATCAGGATGACATGTTATCTCTTTCCTCTTTGTATTCCGTGGACAAAAAACTGAGAGAGGCGCTTGACAGCCGTGTGTGGCTGAAATCAGGAGCCTACCTGGTCATAGAACCTACGGAAGCCCTGACGGTAATTGATGTCAATTCCGGTAAATATGAGTCAGAAAAAGATGCCCATGATACCTATTTGAAGATCAACCTGGAAGCCGCCGAAGAGGTAGCCCGTCAGCTGAGACTGCGTAATCTGTCGGGAATCATTATTGTAGATTTCATTAATATGCAGCTTCCCGGAGATCAGAAAGAGCTCCTGCAGTATCTGAAGAAGGTAGTATCCCGGGACAGAATTCCTACAAATGTAGTTGATATGACAGCACTTGGACTGGTGGAGATTACCCGCAAAAAAATCAACAGGCCGCTTCAGGAACAATTCAGGGAATAAGTAAGGGCTATATCCCCCCAGTGTCACCGGAATTTATACTGCATGCCAATTCAACTTGCAGTAGCCTACAACGAAAGACCGCCAGCCCATATATGATTACTCTGGGCGGATATGCAAATTCTGGCGGTCTTGAGTATATACTCACCAAGAAGTCAGACAAATGCAGCGAAAGCGAGGGAGTTTACATATGGAATTATTAAAACTGGAAAAGGTCAGAGATGGTAAATATCTGAAAAATTATGAAATCACTTACCGGAATAAGGTGGGAAAAGAGAAAAAATATGAAATTGTCAGCAGGCAGAATCTGGCTGACGCTGCCGATATCGGCAGGAAGCCAAGCGGCGTTTCCATTGTGGCAACCTGTCAGGACAGACTGCTTTTGCTCCATGAATTCAGAATGGGCGTCAACCGCTATGTCTATAACCTGTGCGCGGGAATGCTGGAACCTGACGAGTCCATCGAGGAATGTATTGTAAGGGAACTCTATGAGGAAACAGGTCTGCATGTCAGGGAAATTAAAAAGATTCTTCCGCCTTCTTTTGCGGCAGTTGCTTTTTCCGATACCACCACATATATTGCTTTCGCTGAAGTTGAAGGTAATTTCGAAGATCATACGTCGGACAATGAACAGATTGAAGCCAGGTTCTATACCAAAGAAGAAGTGAAAAAGTTGATTGATACAGAACCATTCAGCTCCAGAGCACAGATTGCGGCATACCTATTTTCGCAGGGATAAAAAGGTTGACCCTATTTATCCCGAAAATAGGGTCAACCTTTTTATCCCGAAAATAGGGTCAACCTTATCAATTGTGCCAGCACTACAGTTTAACAAATAGTTGGACGACAAAAGCTGAATTTTTAAAAATCGAGTCACGACATAGTTTAACGAATAGTTAGGCGACAGAGGGCAGCTGCATAAACCATTCGGAAAAAGAGCCCAACTATTCGTTAAAGTGTGCCCGATTTTCGCGAAAGTGGGAGCGGAGCGGGAACGGTAGTTCGTTGGTGGCACCCTCCCTCCATTCCACCGCTTTCCCTGTAGAGGGTGCCGCCGTCGCTTAGAACTATTTGCGAAAAGAGAAGTTTAACGAAAGTGGAACGGTAGTTGGGCGACTCTCATGGCGGACTTCAGATTAGTTCCGCCATACTGGACATGGAATCAGGAGAAAAAACATCTCCCCAGTTTTTTCTCTGCCACTGGACGGTATGGCGGAACTTTTCGTTACTTGCGGACATATGAAATTCAAACCTATGAAAGGAGCAATAGAGATGGAGAAGGATTACATTGTGGGGCTTATCAGGATAACCATGGAAAATCTGAACTATGATGAAGCAGACATTCAGGCTGTGGTATGGGAAGCACTGGATGGGACGCTCTCGATATACACGGAAGGCCAGATAAAGGAAGCGGCCTGCGGCTTGCTGACGGGGGTGTCCAGAGGGGGCGCAGGCCCCCTTGGCAAGTTTACCAATACCGAAGGTTTGGTATAACTTGCTACACCACTGACGCTTGCGCTATAATTATTGTGGTGCTGAAAATGTCGGGGCGCATTAACCAGACATGCGATAGATTAGAAAGAAAGGAAGTGATAAAAGATGCATGTTGAAAAATATACGAAAGCCCAGACAGGGCAATTACAGAAACACTATTCAAGACCATTAGACAGGGATTACAGCAATGAGAAGATAGACCTTACCAGAAGCCATGAGAACTATAACCTTGCCCCAGACAGAGGGGACATAAATAAATATATGGACGACAGGATAGCAGAGGTCAGATGCCTTAAGCGAGCCGACATAAAAGTAATGGCTGACTGGGTAGTCACCCTGCCGAATGGCTATAAAGGCGATGAAAGGCAATTCTTCCAGGAAAGCTATAACATACTTGCCGAAAGGTATGGTGAGCAGAATGTCTTAAGCGCATATGTCCACAAGGATGAAACTACCCCGCATATGCATTTCAGCTTCATGCCTATAACTATTGATAAGGACGGCCGTGAGCGCATGTGTGCAAAGGAAGTGATAGACAGGCGTGAACTGAAAACCATACACCCGTTCATGGAAAAGGAACTGTCGGCAAGACTGCATGAGCCTGTCCACATGCTCAATGAAGCTACACGGGAAGGAAACAAGTCAATTGACGAGTTGAAACGTGGGACTGCAATAGAGAAAGTTAATGTCCTTAACAAAGAGATAGGCGACAAATCCGAAGAGCTTGAAAGTATGAAAGCCGCTTATGAGAACGTAAGCAAAGACAGGGATAAGGCAATGGCGCAAATCGAACGGGCTTATGAGATAGTCAAGAACCCCGTGAAAGCCCCAGAGCCGCATAAAACCCTGATGGGAGTTTACTATAAAGTCGGTGAGATGGATGCCTACCTTGCTTACAAAGATGCGCAGGAAATAATTAGTAGGAAAGAACTGGTGGAAGTACGCCAGACGGCAAATGAAGCAGTCAGGGAAAGAGCCAGAAGGGAAGAAACAACGAGACAGCTTATTCATGAAAGGGACAGGGCTGATATGTTCGAGAGGATGCTGCAATCCCCTGACCCTAAGCGGGAATACAAAGAATTCCAGCATGAGCATGAATTCAACCATGACAGAGACCGTTCACGAGACTTTGGCATTGAACGTTAAAACATAGACAATGAAACTAAACCCCGAACAGCGGAAGAAGAGCCGCCGAAGCGCTTAAGCCCGTAGATACGAATTCTTTCTCGTATCACGGGCTTAAGCGCTTCGGGCGGCGAGACTGGAACAGGATACTCACAGTTGCTTCACTCAAAAACACTCATAAAAGCTTGGGGGGTGAGTAGTGTGAGTAAGTGAGTGGAATGAGTAAAAAAAAAGACTCCTACTCCCCAAAAAAAACCCATAAAACAAGGCTTTCTGACCACCACACTGGGCTTGTGTGGTGGTCAGTTTTAAAAGTGAGTAAAGTGAGTGGTTACACCCCCGCAAAGTGAGGTAGAACCAGTTCTCCACCCCGTCCTTTGGGGTGGGGGACGGTTCTGCCGAACCACTCACATTCACCACTTGACTAAGATAATAAAAGTGAGTATAATATAAGAGTAAGCTAATGTAGAGGTGGGGGTGGCGGCGTCAGCCGCCCGCGATTGGAAAACCTCACCCAGATTCTAACAAGGAGACAAAAAAAAATGAGCCTGAGGGCAAGAGTTTATAACATAATGCAGTATGAGAAGCACCCAACAACGGGCGAGGTACTGCTTACAGAAGAGACAATAAAGCAGGCACTGTCCCACGACAGTATAATGCAGTGGGCGTATATACGCCACGATAAGGACGTTTACAGTGAAAAGGATGAGAAGGATGACCCAAGCCACAAACAGGGCTATTATAAGCCCCCGCACTGGCATATCTGCCTTAGAATGAAGACCAACTGCACCGAGTTGCCGACAATAGCAAAGTGGTTTGGGATAAAGGAAAACTATATAGATATGCCCAAAGGACGCTCGGCGTTCCTTGACTGCGTAAAGTATCTCACCCATGCTGACGTGAAGCAACAGGAGCAGGGGAAACACCGCTACCCTGACGCCGAAGTAAAGTCCGACTTCGACTGGAAAGCGGAACTGGAAAGACGGGACGAAAGGAAAGCGAAGTACGGGAAGAAGGGCGACTCCATGACCGACAAGCAGGTAATGGGGCAGAGGATAATGTTGGACGGGCTTACCCTTTTGCAGGCCAAAGCAGAAGACCCTGTGCTGTATGCCGACTGCCTGGAATTCTTTAAAAGGATGCGGGGAGCTTACCTTGCTGATAGCAAACCGCCTAAGACCCGCCTGAACTATTACATCTGCGGAGACGCAGGAGCAGGTAAAGGCGTCATGAGCAGAGCACTGGCAAGAGCCCTGTTTCCAGACCTTAAGGAAGACGAAGAAATCTTCTTTGAGGTAGGAGCTGAGGGAGCCCTGTTCGAGGGATATGACGGCCAGCCAGTTTTAATCTGGAATGACAGAAGGGCAGGTAACTTAATAAAGGAACTCGGCGGGCGTTCAAACGTCTATAACGTATTTGACACTCACCCGACAAAGCAGAAACAGAACGTCAAGTACGCAAGCGTGGGACTTGTAAATGCTGTAAACATAGTGAACAGCATTCAGCCCTATGTAGAATTCTTAGAGACGCTTGCAGGCGTGAATAAAGAAAAAGAGGATGCCGCAAACGAATACGCCCAGAAGAGCCAGTCGTACAGAAGGTTCCCACTGATAATAAACGTCCATCCAGAGGAATTTGACATATATGTCAATAAAGGTTTTTTATCGCAAAATGAGACATATCTGGACTATGAAGCGCATAAAAATTTTTATGCAAATATGCGAAGAATCGCTGAAACGTGTTCGCGATATGAGGGGCTGAGAAGGGACATAGAGGGGAAGGCTGTACAGCCCGTACTGGAGCAACATGAGAGGATAAAAGGTTCTGTCAGACTGGAAACAGATGAAGAAGAAATGACCCTTGATAAAGCCCTCGTCCTGAGTGGTATGGGACTGGACTGCCGCAAGAAACCCGAAGTTGTAGAACAACGCAGGATGAAACACGAAAGGGCTGTCCAATACCGCCAACAGCAGGAAGCTATCCGTCAATATGAAGAGGCCATGGAAAACCCATTGATACGAATGGAATATGAAGAGTGGAAAAAGGAAAATCACCAGGACGCGGGGATTTTTCCCGAATGGCAGGTTTATCAGATATTTGACGACTGGTATATGAAAACTTATCATGGATGCTGAAAGGCACCCCAAGGGGAATCAGGGTGCCCAACACAAAGGAGCCACAAAAGATAAATAGAAAAAGACTCCATTGGTATTATACAATAAAATATGACTTAAAGCAACCAAAAAAAAAGCAGGTACAAGGAAACTTTGCCCTTGATAATCGGGCACGCCATAGTTTAACGAATAGTTAGGCGACAGAGGACGGCTGCATAAACCATTCGGAAAAAGAGCCCAACTATTCGTTAAACTATTCTTTTGCGAATAGTTGGATTGCGGTCTCCCCCCTATCCATAACTATCAGGATACGGCATTCATAAAAAGCAGCTCCTGTAAAATAGTCATGGCTGGAATTCGGGTAAAACAACTTCCCATTGTTTTCTGTTATTTTCCGGTTTCGTTTCCGTTGTCTTTGGAACCGGATGTAGCGGCTTTCCCTGCCAGGAATCCGGATAAAACAGCCTGCAAATCAACTCCGGTAGATTCCTTGAGTCCGTCCGTAATCTGAACCACGGTTCCCATGACATCCTTCATTAATTTTGCCGAATTTCCCTCACCGTACATGGTAATCTTATCCACATTGGACAGCGGCTCCGCAGCATTTTTTACCACCTCCGGCAATGCTTTAAAATACATCTCCAATACGGCGGCCTCGCCCATCTTGGCCATGGCTTCCGCCTTTTTCTCGATACCTTCGGCTTCGGCTACAGCTTTTGCCCGGATCGCCTCAGCTTCGGCAAGTCCTCTGGTGCGGATACCGTTTGCCTCCTGCTCCATGGTATAGCGCTTTGCCTCGGCCTGAGCTTTCATGGCCTGGGCTTCCTTTTCTGTCTCAAACTGCTTTGCCTCGGCTTCACGCTGACGTTCGTAAAGCGCTGCGTCAGCCAGCTGCTGTTTGGCAAATTTGTCCGCTTCCGCTTTCTTTTTTACCTGGGCGTCCAGAGATTGTTCCATAACCTCAGCTTCACGCTGCTTCAGAAGGATTTCCTTTTCCTGTTTTGCGATATTGGCGTTTGCGGTGGTAACTTCCACGGTCTTGCGCTGCTCTTCTTCCTGAATACGGTATGCGGCGTCTGCTTCCGCCTGTTTGATATCTGCCTCGCGCTTTAACTCAGCCTTTCGGATAGCCAGCTCATTCTGCTTTCTGGCAATCTCGGAGGCAGCGTTTACTTCTGCTTCATTGGCTTCCCGCTTGGCGTTTGCCTGTGCCTTGGCAATTTCCTTTTCGCTTTCGGCACGGGATATGGCAGCATTTTTCTGAATCTTTACAATATTGTCCACACCCAGATTTTCTATGACGCCGTTTCCGTCCACGAAATTCTGTACATTGAAGCTGATAATGTCAAGTCCCATGGCTGCCAGGTCAGGTTCTGCATTTTCCTTCACCAGCAGGGCAAATTTCTGCCGGTCGGAAACCATCTCTTCCAAAGCCATCTTTCCTACGATCTCACGGACATTGCCCTCCAGAACTTCTCTTGCCACGCGGCCTATGTATTCTGCATTTTTATTCAAAAAGTTCTGGGCAGCCAGTTTCAGGCGTTCCTCATTGTCACTGATTTTGACATTCACCGTAGCGTCTACATTGATGTTAATGTAATCTGCCGTGGGCACGGCATTGGAAGTCTTTACATCAATAGGAATCAACTGTAAGTTCAGTTCATCCTTTCTCTCCAGGAAAGGGATTTTAATTCCTGCTTTTCCAATCAATACCTTGGGCTTTTTCCGTAATCCTGAAATGATTACCGCGGTGTCAGGGGATGCCTTTACATATCCGGATATCATAATCAGGATCAGCAGTATCAATGCGATACCTGCAATAATGACAGGAATCGGAATAAAGAGACTCCCTGTCCTCGCCATAGCCAATGTCCATAACCCTGCTGCATAGTTTTCATTCATCATTTCCGGCCCTCCTCTTTCCATCTTTTTTTCAATCTTCTTTTAACGTTTCCATTAACCTGCCATCATTCATTTCACTGCATGCCTCTTTGATTCCGTTTCTGACTGCCCATTTTATAATGAAATAAAGGGCAATCAGTATAATAATGGCCGTTCCGCTGCTAATCCCCAGTTCTTCCCACATCGTAAGGAAGTGTCTACAAATAACCGCTACAAGTTTGCAGCAATTTTCATTGTATTTCTGGGCTTTTCCCTAAATAAAGTGTAGCGGTTATTTTCCGACAATTCCTAAATACACTCCTTTCTCCTTGAAATGATTATCCGATAAATTGCACATCCCGGAATATAGTCATATATTATCATATAACTTACATGAAAACAATGAAGGATTCAGAATATTACAGCGGTAAAAGATATCAGAAACTGCACGTTCAGCGTATGATTTCATCAGAATCCAGAAGAACCGTAAATGGACCGTCGTTTACCAGTTCCACCTTCATATCCGCACCGAATATCCCCTCTTCGACCTTACCGAAGGAGTGGGACTCGTCGTTTACCATAGAAGGCTCTCTTTCCATGGAAGGTCCCTTTTCCATGGAAGGTCCCTTTTCCATTTCCTGCCTGCAGAGCCCGACAATATATCGGTAAAGCAGGTTTGCTTTCTCCGGATCTCCGGCATTGGTAAAAGAAGGCCTGTTTCCTTTACGGCAGTCCGCATACAGAGTAAACTGGGAAATGATCAGCAGGGAACCCCCAACCGATTTCAGGTCAAGATTTGTCTTGCCGTTTTCATCCTCGAATATTCTCAGGCCAAGCAGTTTCCTTGTCATTTTCTCTGCAATTTCCATGGAATGCCTCTCTGGGAAATGTCGTTCCCCACCCTCTTCCGCAGGACGGTTTTTCTGGATTTCTGCAGCGGTACTATTCCTTATGCAATTTTCTGCTTCCTTCAGGGAAATTTCATTCGTGGGAATTTTTTTCATGGAAGTATCCTTTTTGGATGCTTCTATAATATCAGACTTTGAAATACCGACAAATACCAGAAACCCTCTGCCGATTTCACCCACTGTCTTTCCTTCCACGATTACGGCAGCTTTAGCGACTCTCTGAACCAAAAATCTCATTCTGTTTTGTCCCCCTCTTCATCGGACTTCTCCTCCGGAGTGTTTTTACGGTTTCGTAAAGACCTTCTCGGTTTGGGTATCGTCTCATGGAACCCGTTTTGATCTATGTAATCTACATTCTCATATTGAGAAGTTTCGGCAGGCAGGTTTTTATTTTCAAGCATGGCGCTGACAACCGCCCTGACAGCGGCATAAAAGACTGCAAATATGGGCACGCCTACTATCATTCCGATGACTCCAAATAATCCTCCGAAAAGGGTGATGGAGAAAATCACCCAGAAGCCGGTGAGGCCGGTGGAGCTACCCAGAATCTTCGGTCCCAGGATATTGCCGTCAAACTGCTGAAGCGCCAGCACAAACAGCGCAAAATACACACAGTTCAGCGGATGCATGGGATCCACTACAAAAATCAGGATGGCACTGGGAATCGCCCCCAGAAAGGGACCGAAAAACGGTATAATGTTGGTTACTCCGATGATCAGGCTGATCAACATGGCATAAGGCGTCTTCATGAGCGACGTCCCGATAAAGCACAGCACGCCGATAATCAGGGAATCAACCAGTTTTCCGCTCAGAAACCCGATAAATGTCCTGTGGGTAAATCTGAAATTGCGGATAATCTTGTTGGCTGTATCCTTCTCAAATATTGCGTAAACCAGTTTCTTCGCCTGTCCAGCGAAATGTTCCTTGCTTGCCAGAACATAAATGGAAATGATGAATCCGATTATTAAATCCCACAGCACATCCAGCACATTGATAAAGCTCAGGGAAACCGTTTTGATCAGAGTGGCGGTACCCGGGATAATATGGTTCAGCCAGTCCTCCAGCTGTGCGGAAAACTTATCCAGAGTCCTGGATACATAGCTGCCGAATTCCGGATTATCCTCCAGTACCCGATTGATCCACTGGCTGACATTGCTGACATAGGAATCAAAATTCATGATAATCCCCTGGACACTGGGCACAATCTGAGAGATCAACATGGAAATCAGGCCGTAAATCAGTGCCACAAACAAAAAGGCCGTCACCAGGATGCCGATTCCGCGTATAGCCTTTTTGCGCCGCCTTGTAGCCTTCATTCCGCACCTGTCGCAGATGGGAACCAGGATTCTTCCTTCCATGAAATTCAGCACCGGTGTCAGCAGATATGCGGTGACCAGGCCAAATACCACCGGCAGCAGAATTCCCATGACTGCATGAATTTTATCTGTGATATTGGAACTGTGAAATACGAGATAGTAAAAAGTAATGGAAGCAGCAATCACCAGAAATGCCGTTATTCCCCAACGGACGTACCTGTTATTTCGTATGAATTTCATGAATTATCCCTTCCCTCGTATATGATTTTGGGTTTCGTTTTTGGTAAGGAACTGTTAAGAAATAACTTTATATTTGGCGCAGAATAAAATTACAGCTGCAGGACAAAGGAGCCATGGCATGCTTAGGACGCCCTTTCCCTGCAGCCTCAAAATGTTCCTATATACATAATACTATCAAAACCGCTTCTTCACAAGTAGGCTTTTCTAAATTTTTGCTGAAGAAAGTCAAAAATTGTAAAATTTCAGCCTTTTCCCCGGAATCCTTCATAGGGAGCCAATTCAAACCGGATAAAATAGCCTCTGTCATGGCGGCAGACTGGGCAGACAGCAGGAGCAGCCTTTCCCTTAAAAACAAAACCGCAGTTCAGGCACATCCACTCCTCTTCCACATCCGATACGAAAAGCTTTCCTTCCCGGATCAGCTGCGCATACCTGCCAAAACGGTCTCCGTGTACTTTCTCAATCTCCGCTATCTGCAGAAAAGAAGATGCTACCCGGTCAAATCCCTCCTGTCTGGCTGTTTCCCCGAAAGATTTGTAGACAGAATCATGCTCCTCGTACTCATTATGCTGAGCCTTATCCAATAGATCTGCTATGGTATCCGAAATATCCACCGGATAACCCCCGTCTATAAAGATAGTATTTCCTGCCATTTCCTGCAGATGATTGTAGAAAATTTCAGCATGCTCTTTTTCCTGTGATGCTGTGAAGGCAAAAATGGCACTGATTACCTGCAGCCCGCTTTTACTGGCCTGGGCCGCCGCAAAGGTATATCTGTTTCTGGCCTGGCTTTCTCCTGCGAAAGCCCTCATCAGGTTGTCTTTTGTAATACTTTTAGAAAATTCCATTCTTTACTCCTTTCCATGGAACAGCTTCAGGCTGATTCATACGCTCTTTTTCCATTATATCCATCCGCAAAGAAAATATAATTGTCCTATTGTCTTTATTGCAGAAAAATACTAAAATAATATTAGCCAAAGGAAGAGAAAGGATTTGTGAACTCATGAAACTTCAGCAGGTACTGAGCTATGTGAGAAAAGCTGTGGATGATTATAAAATGATAGAAGCAGGGGATAAGATTGCCGTCGGTATCTCCGGCGGCAAGGACAGCCTTACGCTCCTGTATGCCCTTCATGCCCTGAGACGGTTTTATCCCGAACAATTTGAGATACACGCTGTGACCGTAGACCTTGGTTTCCGAAATCTGAATCTTGATAAAATGAAGGAATTGTGCCGGGAACTGGGGGTGGAATATACCATTGTGGAGACGGATATCGCAAAAATTATTTTTGAAGACCGCAGGGAAGAAAATCCCTGTTCGCTCTGTGCCAAAATGCGGAAAGGCGCCCTGAACCAGGCCATAAAAGCCGTCGGCTGCAATAAGGTAGCCTATGCCCATCACAAGGATGACGTGGTGGAGACCATGCTGATGTCGCTGATTTATGAGGGACGTTTTCACACCTTTGCACCGGTGACTTACCTTGACAGAACAGAGCTTACCGTTATCAGGCCTCTTATGTACATGAAAGAAGCGGAGGTCATCGGATTCGTCAATAAAAATCAGGTTCCCGTGATAAAAAGTCCCTGTCCCGCAGACGGCCATACCAGGCGGGAATATGTCAAAAACCTGCTCCGCCGGCTGAACTTGGAGAATCCGGGAGTAAAGGAGAGGATGTTTACCGCAATTCAAAACAGTGATATGAAAGGTTGGACACTATAATGGCTGCAGCAAAACAGACAAATTATCATGACGAACAGAATAAACAGAATATTCTGAAAATGAGAGCGGTTCTGGAGACGCTTCCCCCTTTCTGCAGGACTTTTTTCAGGGGTATTGAAGAGTATACCTCCGCACGGACCAGGCTGGCCTATGCCTACGATATCAGGCTTTTCTTTGAGTATCTTCATGAACAGAACCCCATCTGTTCCAAAATGGAGATAAAAGATTTTCCGCTTTCCATTCTGGACCAGCTGACCCGGATCGATATAGAAGAATATCTGGAATACATGTCCCTGTATCAGAAGGACGGGCGGGATATCACCAATGACGAGCGGGGAAAATCAAGGAAGCTGGCAGCACTTCGAAGTTTTTACAATTATTTCTACCGTTCCGAATTGATAGAGACAAATCCTGCCGCCCTGGTCGCCATGCCCAGGCTCCATGAGAAGGAAATCATCCGCCTGGAGCCAAATGAGGTGTCCATTCTCCTGGACCAGGTGGAGGACGGAACCAGCCTCACCAAAAAAGAGCTGGAATATCACAAAAAGACAAAAATAAGGGATGTGGCCCTGCTGACACTGCTTCTGGGCACAGGTATCCGTGTATCGGAATGCGTGGGACTGGATCTCAATGATGTAAACTTCGACGTATGCGGAATAAAGGTACGGCGCAAGGGCGGTTACGAAGCCATTGTCTATTTCGGCGACGAGGTGGAGACAGCGCTGCTTGACTATCTGGAAGAGCGCCAGCATATCATCCCTGTAGAAGGACACGAAAATGCCCTCTTCCTCTCTCTGCAGAACCGCCGTATCACGGTGCGGGCAGTGGAAAACCTTGTGAAAAAATATGCATCCCGCGTCACTACCCTGAAGAAAATCACCCCTCATAAACTCAGGAGTACTTACGGTACTTCCTTATATCAGGAGACAGGGGATATCTATCTGGTGGCGGATGTGCTGGGACATAAAGATGTCAATACCACCAGAAAACATTATGCCGCCCAGGCAGACGAACGAAGACGCAAAGCTGCTCAGTATGTACAGCTTCGGGAAAAAACCTGATTAATCAAATGAATCTAACAAATCGAACATATTTTTGGAATATATGTTTGCTTTTTGCCGGTTAATGTGGTAAACTGAATATGGAGAAAATGCGTCATGGAAACAGACGGAAAAACAACACCCAAGGGAGGTAATTATGGCATTCGGAAAAATAACACCCAAGCAGCAGGAAATTCTTGACTATATCAAAGATGAGATTCTAAAAAAAGGCTATCCGCCTACGGTCAGAGAAATCTGTGAGACTGTCAGACTGAAATCTACGTCTTCCGTTCATTCCCATCTGGAATCCCTGGAGAAAAACGGGTACATCCGAAGAGATCCTACCAAACCCAGGGCAATCGAAGTCTGTGATGACAGCTTCCAGATGGTCCGCAAGGAGATGGTCAGCCTTCCCGTTATCGGGAATGTTGCGGCAGGACAGCCCATTCTGGCGGAAGAAAACATTGTGGAATATTTTCCCGTACCGGCAGAAGTGGTTCCAAAGGGAGAATCTTTTATTTTGAACGTCCGCGGCGATTCCATGATCAATGCAGGCATATTCAATGGCGACAGAGTCTTCGTCAATTCCTGTAATACTGCGAAAAACGGCGATATTATAGTTGCCCTGATTGACGATTCAGCCACAGTAAAGACTTTCTACCGCGAAAACGGCCATATCCGCCTGCAGCCGGAAAATGATACCATGGATCCCATTATTGTGGATGACTGTCAGATACTGGGAAAAGTATTCGGTATTTTCCGTTTCTATCGCTGATAAGTCATTTTTATGTGATGTATAAATTTAAAAATTCCGCAGATATTAATAGGGCCGGAAGGTTAAGTTACCGTGCAGTTTGTTTCAAAGATAATGGAGGGTTATAAAATGGGAAATAAATTTTTAGATGGTACCGCCCTCACCATTGCCATAATCGGTGCAATTAACTGGGCCCTGATTGGAATCTTCCGTTTTGACCTGGTTGCGTTTATTTTCGGCGATATGTCATGGCTTTCAAGAATCGTCTACGCAATCGTTGGTCTCTGCGGCCTGTATCTGGTCAGCTTCTATATGCACCTTGGCGACAGAGGTGAAGCCTAGCTGAATACAACGGGAACTGTATATCGTGAATCCCCTTGTAAGCAAAGCAGAAAAGTAACAGTTCAGTGATTCATGAAAGTGTTACTTAAGAATCAAATGCAGGAATCAAATGCCGCATGAAAGAATCATACCAATTCTGTCATGCGGCATTTTGTGGGTTTACACTTTTTCTTTAAGCTCAGGAATGGTTTTATCCTTGCTGCTCTTCAAACTCGCTGAGCTCTACCTGCCTTCCGTCCCGCCAGATACGCTCCAGATCATAAAGCAGCCTGTTCTCCCTGTCAAAAATATGAATGATCACATCTCCAAAATCCATCAGAATCCAGTTTGCCGTATTATAGCCTTCCGTCTGCTTTTCGGGGTATCCTGCCCTTCCCAGGACTTCCTGTACATTGTCGCAGAGAGCCTGGATCTGATTTTTGTTGGTACCGCCTGCTATAATAAAATAGTCAGCAATGACAGATACCTCGCTGATATCAATGACATGGATATCCTGAGCCTTTTTATCCTGCAGAGCCTGGATGGCCAGGCGGGCTACATTTTTTGCATTTGTTTCTGTAGAGCTATTATTTCCCATATCTTCTCCTTACTTTCACTGTTGTGAATAATAACGCCATGTTTCTTCTGTCATTGGGTCAATGTCGCCGCCGGAAGCCTTCAGATACTGCAAGGTATCCCTTAGAATCATCAGCATGGCCCGGTCGATATCGATAAAGGCAAGCTTCCGTACCTCAGCCAGATTCGGAGCATGTTTCCTTCCCGGTTCGATATAATCAGCCACAAAAATGATTTTCTCCAGTAAGCTCATACTTTTTCTGCCGGTAGTGTGATTCTGAATGGCATTCAGGATGTCCGGATCCTTAATTCCGTATTTTTCTCTGGCCAGATACGCTCCCACCTTTGCATGCAATAAAAAGGGATTTTTTTGCTCCACCTCTGTCACTTTGATATGATTTTTCTTACAGATGGAAAGACGCTTTTCGTCCGAGAGGCATTTCGCGCAATCATGAAGCAATCCGGCGGCTCTCGCGCTGTCAATATCAGTGCCATATCGCATGGCAAGGGCAGCGGCTGTATATTCCACCCCCTGTGTATGCTCAAACCTTTTTGCATCCTGTACTTTTTCAACTGCTTTTCTGATCTTCTTTAACGTCATTTTTTTCACGGTAAAAACCCTTTTCTTCTATATATGAGATTACCCTGTCCGGCACAAGATACCGGATACTTTGCCCCTGAAGAATACGGCGGCGTATCAGGGTGGAAGAAACTGACAGCGAAAGAAACGGGATTACCTGGATTTCTTCCCTCATTTGGAATTTCTGCTCCAGTTCCCTTTTCTTTCCTCCCATTTCCTCCAGAGACACATCGCCTCTCCCGGCGGCAGCCAAAGTACAGTTGCTGAAAATCCGTTCAGGATTCTTCCAACTGTCAATGGCAAACAGACAGTCGGCACCTGTGATAAAATAAAACATATCCTCAGGATAGCCGGCTCTCAGCTGCTCAAGTGTCTCATAGCTGTAGGTACGTCCTTCCCTGACAATCTCAAGATCGAGACATCTGAAAAACGGATTATCCTGAATGGCCAGTTCAACCATATGGAGACGTTCCCTGCCGGGCAGGATATCCCTGGAATCTTTCATATAAGAAGAACCTGTAGGAATAAACCATACCTCGTCCAGCTTCAGAGCATCCCTCACCCATTCCGCCAGCATCAAATGCCCCACATGAACAGGATTGAATGTTCCTCCCATGATACCGATTCGCCGCATAGCTGCCACTCTTTCTATTTCCTCTGCAATTTCTTCAGATAAAAGTCTTCCTTACTGCGGCAGCACAATCCTCGGCTTATCCCTGTCAGGTTTATACAGTACGAATTTCTTGCCGATTACCTGCACCACCTGGGAATGTGTCCTGCCGGCTACCATCTCCGCAATTACATTGGGATCATCGTCACAATTTTTCAATACAGCTATCTTAATCAGCTCGTTTCTGTTAAATGCTTCCCCGACAGCCTGTGTCAGCTCCGGCGTCAGGCTGTTTTTTCCTACCTGAAAAACCGGATCCAGATTGTTGGCAAGACTCTTTAAATATGCTCTCTGCTTACTTGTCATGAATTTTCTTTCCTCTTCTTCACAGTTTGTCGATGCCATCCTGCAAAATACTATTTATAATAATCGAAAGAATGTCCGTATATCCGCACGGTATCCCCGTCTTCAATACCAAGCTTCTCCAACTGCTCCAGAATTCCGGAAGATTTGAGAAACCCCTGGAAGAAGGTAAATCCTCTTTCGCTGTCCAGATTTGTGTACCCCAGCATTTTCTCCACTTTCGGACCTTCTACCACGTATTCATCCTTTTCACTGTCATACTCCACTGTACAGGTTTCATCAGGTCCATCCGGGAATGCTGTCTCCGGATCGTATTCCGGTTCAAATACGGTTACCTCCTGTCCCAGCTTCTCCAGCATGTCACTCACATGATACAGAAGCTCTCTGACTCCTTCTCCGCTGACAGCAGAAATGGGATAGACCGGAATCCCCTTTGGCTCGAATTCCGCTTTTATGGCATTCAGAACACAGTCCTCCCGGTCGTAAATCGCATCGATTTTATTGGCGGCAATTACCTGAGGCCGTCTGGCAATATCAGGATTATAGGCATCCAGTTCCCTGTTGATGGTATAGATATCTTCAATCGGATCGCGGCCTTCCGTACCGGCAGCATCCACAATGTGAATGATCACCTTCGTCCGTTCAATGTGCCTGAGGAATTCGTATCCCAATCCGACACCCTCGGATGCACCCTCGATCAGCCCCGGAATATCCGCTATAACAAAGCTCCTGGAATGCCCTCCTTCCATCTTTTCCGCCAGATCCACCACGCCCAGATTCGGATTCAGTGTGGTAAAATGGTAATTGGCTATCTTGGGCCTGGCATTGGTGACCCGCGCCAGAAATGTGGATTTCCCTACATTGGGCAGACCTACCAGTCCTACATCCGCAATCACCTTCAGCTCCAACAGCAGTTCCAGCTCCCTGGCCGGACGCCCCGGCTGGGCATACATGGGCGCCTGCATGGTGCTGGTGGCATAGTGCTGGTTCCCGCTGCCGCCTCTGCCCCCCTTCAGAAGCACTACTCTTCTGTTTTCACCGGACATATCCACAATGACCTGTCCGCTTCCGGCTTCCCTGATTACGGTTCCAGGCGGAACTTTCAGCGTAATGTCCTTTCCGTCCTTTCCGCGGCAGTTCTTTTTCCCTCCGGGCTCTCCGTCTCCTGCTTTATACCTGCGTATATTGCGGAAATCGACCAGGGTATTCAGCCCCTCGTCCACCACAAAAATGACATCTCCTCCCCTGCCGCCATCTCCGCCGTCGGGGCCGCCTGCAGGCACATATTTTTCACGGCGGAAGGATACATGTCCATCCCCGCCCTTTCCGCTTCTCACACTTATCCTTGCTCTGTCTGCAAACATGAATGCCGCCTTTCTATCAGGTAAAAAACACGGACTCCAAACCGACATGTTTGGAGTCCGGAACGTTTCGAACTATTCTTCTACAGGATAAACAGAAGCCTGCTTCTTGTCTCTTCCTTTTCTCTCAAAACGAAGGACACCGTCAACCAGTGCGAACAGGGTATCATCGCCGCCCTTACCTACATTAACGCCGGGATGAATCTTGGTTCCGCGCTGTCTGTAAAGAATATTTCCTGCCTTTACGAACTGTCCGTCAGCTCTCTTCGCACCCAGTCTCTTAGATTCGGAATCTCTGCCGTTCTTAGTAGAACCGACTCCCTTTTTATGTGCGAAAAATTGAAGGTTCATATGAAACATGGTCTACACCTCCTCAAACTTAACTTGTAAATACTTCCTGCCGTATTCTCTGCTGATATTTTCCAGGGAAAATACCATGGAATCTACAAGGAATCTTGATTTCTCCTGCAGAATACTCTCAAAATCGCATTGGAAGAAAGCGTTTTCTTCGTCTGCCGTAACCTTAATCCGTTCACCGGCCAGTTCCTCCAGGCAATTGGCTGTACCGATGGTCAGGGCTGATATGGCAGCACAGAGGATATCAGGTCTGCCGCGTCTGGCGTACTCTGCATGTCCCATACAGCAGAAACCTCTGTAGGAACCGTTTTTGTCCTTACGGACGGTAATTGTCGTCATAACATTTAAGCATTGATCCTGTCGATCTTAACCTTCGTGTAAAGCTGTCTGTGACCGTTTTTCTTGTGGTATCCGGTTTTCCTCTTGTACTTGTATACAATAACCTTCTTACCCTTGACCTGATCTACAACGCTGGCGGATACGGTTGCATTCGCAACATCCTCGCCAACCTTCAGGCCCTCGTCACTTACTGCAATAACACGGTCAAACGTAACAACACTGCCAGCCTCTGCATCCAGCTTCTCCACATAGATGACATCGCCTTCTGAAACCTTGTACTGCTTTCCGCCTGTTGCAATAATTGCGTACATAATAGGCACCTCCTTTATGAACCCGCGGTTCACTTTACTCGCTGATTTTGGTGGCATCCGGACGGATACTCTTTTACCGAATCATGCGGCATACGAATGTATTGACATACGTCATGTAATAACATGCATGCAGATGGCAGATAATAAACACATCTCAATTCTGTCTAACACATACTGGAACAGTTTAACATGGTATACTGCTAAATGTCAATCCTTTTTTTCAATTTTTACGGTTTTTCATTTCTTTTCTCAAAATCCTCCACATACTGGACAATCAGTTTTACTGTGCCGTCCTCCCCGAGTACGCTGCTGTTAATACACAGATCATAGCTGTCAGCACGGCCCCACTTCTTGGAGGAGTAATAATTATAGTAGCTCTGGCGCTGCTTATCCTTTTTGATCATCATATCCCGCGCCTTGTTTTCGCTCAGTTCATATTTCTCCATCACACGCTTAATCTTGCAGGCTTCATTTCCATAGATAAAGATATCTACAACATTGTCTCTGTCAGCCAGGGCATAATCGGCACACCGTCCTACGATGACGCAGGGGCCTTCCTCCGCAATCTTCTTGATGGTGTCGAACTGGGCAAGAAATACCTTGTGGCTGATGGGCATATCCACAAAAGAGGAATTGTTATAACCAAAGGAATATGTGTCCATAACCAGATTATACAGAAATGAATTGGTGGGACGCTCGTCATGGTTCTGTATCATTTCCTCGCAGAAACCGCTTTCCTTTGCCGCCCGGGTCAAAAGATCCCTGTCATAAAATTTAATGTCAAAATATTCGGCCACTTTCTTGCCAATCTCGCGGCCTGCCGAGCCGAATTGTCTTCCAATTGTAACCACCGTATTCATAGTAATACCTCTCTTCTTTCCAGAGTATAAAGGCGCTTTCATTATCATAAGCCTTTACCTGCATCTATTATACATGAAAAAAGCGGTTTGCACAATAAAAATTCAAATTTTGAATTTATCGGCTCCAAAGGTTTCTCACAGGATGTCCAGAAGATGGCCGAAATATGCCGGGAGCGGTGCATCCAGCTCCATATACTCACCGGTAGAAGGATGGCGGAACCCAAGGATTTTGGCGTGAAGCGTCTGTCCCTGCAGATGAAAGGCAGTGCCCCGGCTGCCATAAGTCTCATCTCCCAAAAGAGGATGGCCAATGCTGGACATGTGAACACGGATCTGATGCGTCCTCCCGGTCTCCAGCTCACATTCTATATACGTATAATGTCCAAAATGTTTCAGTACGCGGAAATGGGTTACTGCCCGCTTTCCATTTCTCTCATTTATGGCCATTTTTTTCCGGTCCGTGGGATGCCTGCCTATGGGCCTGTCAATAACACCGCATTCGTCCTTTAAGACACCGTGACAGATGGCATGATAGCGTCTGGTGACCGAATGCGATTTCAGCTGCTCCGCAATACAGTTGTGTGCCAGGTCATTCTTGCAGGCAATCAGGGAACCTGTGGTATCCCGGTCAATCCGATGTACGATTCCCGGCCGCATGACGCCGTTAATACCGGACAGGCTGTTTCCGCAATGATACATCAGCGCATTGACCAGGGTACCGCTGTAATGACCCGCCGCCGGATGCACCACCATTCCCTTGGGTTTGTTTACTACAATGACATCTTCATCTTCGTAGAGAATATCCAGGGGTATCGGTTCCGGAACAATATCGGGTTCTACGGCTTTGGGCAGATAAAAAACGATGCTGTCCTCTGCACAGACACGGTAGCTGCCTTTCACAGGAGCACCGTTTACCATGACCGCACCGTCCTTAATCATTTTCTGTATAAAAGAGCGCGACAAAGAATCGATAAGCATGGAAAGACACTTATCGATTCTCTCATCTTCCATTTCTTCTGTTATCTCAAAACGGAACTCGTCCATTTCCGCCTCTCTGCCTCGAATCTGCTGTATCTCATCTACTGGTTTCTCATATACTGATTTCCAGCAATGATAGCTGTATGCTTTTGCTATTCTGCAGCCCGTTTCTTTCTGAAACTGAGAAATTCCAATTCTTCTTCCCTGTACACAAACATAAATAAAATAAACAGCAGGATCGCAGATACTACAATATAACAGTCTGCAACATTGAAAACCGGATAGTGGATCAACACAAAAGAAATAAAATCCACCACAAAATCGAACCGGATTCTGTCTATGATATTTCCCAGCGCACCGGCTATTAAAGCTGCCAGAAGGACATGCACAATGCGGAACCGCTTCCCCTCCGGTATCCGGAATAAAAAGAACAGAATGACAGCCATCACCAGAAAGCCCATGATCAGAATGAAAACCTTCCTGTCCTGAAATAAGCTGAAAGCCATTCCGGTATTCTCAACGTATTGTAATTCCAGTATGCCGTCGATCAGAACAATGGCCGGATTCCCCTTCAGCCGGGTAAGCGCCAGATACTTTGTGAACTGATCCAGCAGCAGCAATACCAGCATGATGGCGGCATCCATAATCAGCAGACGTTTTTTTCCTTTATTTTCACGCATGAGCATCCTCTTCACTGAAATAAATTTCATTGATTGCTGCCAGCAGCTCCTCATCCGTCACAGAAGTGTCAAGGACAGCTTTTCCGATTTTTTTCAGCAGCACAAACTTTATCTTTCCGGATTCCATCTTTTTGTCAGATTTTGTCAGGCGCAGTATCTCCTGCGGATCAATGTCGTCCACTGATATGGGCAGATAAAACGGAACAAACATGTCCCGGACTTCATAATACTCCTCCATGGAAAGCAGCTCCCGTTTCCAGGAGATATAGGCGGCTGCCACCGCTCCCAGTGCCACACATTCCCCGTGGTACAAACTGAAATCCTTGGATTTCTCAATGGCATGCCCGATGGTATGCCCGAAGTTCAACAGTGCGCGCTCCCCCTGTTCCGTGGGATCCTTTTCCACTACCAGCTTTTTCACCGTGCAGCTGCGGATAAGCATCTCCTGAAGCACATCCAGATCACGCTCGCAGATTTCATACATATTCTCGATAAGCCATTCATAGTAAACGGCATCCTTGATCAGACCATGCTTCATCACCTCGGCAAAACCCGAAAAATACTGTCTGTCCTCCAATGTCTGCAGCATGGCAAGATTCATGTATACCAGTCGGGGCATTTTGAATGCACCCACCATATTTTTATAGCCGTCAAAATCCACACCGGTCTTTCCGCCGATGCTGCTGTCCGCCTGGGCCAGTAAGGTTGACGGAAGCTGGATATAATCTATTCCCCTCAGATAGGTTGCGGCAGCATAGCCTGTAATATCGCCGACTACGCCTCCGCCCAGAGCCAGAAGCATATCCTTTCGGTCAAACCCTTCCTCTATCAGAAATCTGTAAATTTCTTTTACAGTATCAAGGTTTTTGCTTGCTTCACCTGCCGGAAATACATATTTGACCGCCTTCCTGCATTTTCCCTCCAGTATTTCAAGTAACGCATTCCCGTATATCTCATCTACCTTCGAATCCGTGACAATGCAGAGCCTCTTATTCTCACACTCCAAAACTGCCAGTTCCTGCCACAGTTCATCAAAGGATTTGGAAAACACAATATCATAACAGGGCTTTTTTTGATACAAAACAGGTATTCTTTCTGCCATATTCAGTCTGTCCTCCCTGAAAGAAGCACTTTATTACATGCTCCTAGTCATTTATCGCACCGTCAAGAGAATCATTATACATATCCTGAATATCTCCCGATATGTCTACGGAAGCAGGGGTAATTATGAGAATATAATTGGATATCTTCTGCAGCTTACCCGAAATTGCGCAGCAGGAACCACAGACAAAATCCGTGATCCTCTGGGCGAGATCCATATCCAGTCCTTCCAGGTTCAGTACGACGGTACGGTTTGACAAAAGCATCTGAGTGATATCCCTTCCGTCATCCACAGAGGTAGGTTTCACCACGCAGACTTCCATATTATTGGCGCCGCTTGTGATCCTTCTGGAAACCGGCTGTTTGATGGATGTAATATTATTAATCGGAGACTGCTTTTTCGCTGAGGCTTCCGCCCGCTCTTCGGTGTAGTCCTCCATATGCCTTACTTTTGGAGAAGAGACTCTTCTGGGTGGCTGTTCGGGCTCCATATCCTCTTCATCCAGGTATTCATCATCATAATATTCATCGTCCTCTTCGTCACCATTCAGTTTCATATAAGTTAAAAACTTATCCATTACTCCCATTCTCTGATACCATGCCTTTCGTTTGCCTGCAGACTGCCCTGTTACTGCCATTTCTGTTATCCATGGCTATTCACCCTGCGTATCATAATGCCGCTCGCCAAAAATCCCTGTGCCAACCCTGACACAGGTAGCTCCCTCTTCTATCGCTACGGTATAATCTCCCGTCATGCCCATGGACAGGACAACCATACTAACATTATCAATGTTTTTCCTCTCTATGTCAACAGACAATTGCTTTAATTTACGAAAAAATATTCTGTTTTCTTCTGGATTCTCCGTAAACGGGGCAATAGTCATCAGTCCTTTTATATGGATGGAAGGAAGCTGCGCAATCTGCTCCACCAGTCCGGGCGCTTCCGACAGGGTAACGCCGTACTTGCTCTCTTCCTCAGCCACATTGACCTCAATCAGAATATCCACCTCCGTATTCTTCCTGACGGCTTCCTTACTGATTTCTTCCGCCAGATGCAGAGAATCCACGCTGTGTATCATGGAAACCTTACCTACGATATATTTCACTTTATTTCTCTGCAGATGGCCGATCATGTGCCATCGAATGTCAGACGGCAGTTCCGGAATCTTGTCCACCAGCTCCTGTACCTTATTCTCACCGAAATCCCGCGTGCCTGCCTCATAAGCCTCACGCAGATCTGAAAGAGGCCTGGTTTTACTGACGGCAATCAAAGTTACTTCCCCCCGTTCCCGTCCCGCTTTTTGGCAGGAGGCTTCCACTGCCTGTTCCACAGCATTCAGATTTTCCCTGATCATATTTCTCTTCCTTTCGAACCTTTGTCTGCTTTATTTCTGATTGATAAACTGATCATCCCGGACCGTCCCGGCATCCAGCACAATGTAATCATAAACGCTCAAACCATATTTCGTATTTGGTTTGACGATTGCATATTCTTCGTTTTCATACAGTACGGTAATCTGCTTGAAATCCGCATATCCCTTATTCATATTATATACGCCTACCAGAGTGGCGCGTTTGCTTACGGTAAAAGTCTCCTGCCCCTCGGAATCATACAGATTTTCCCCGGAGTTCAATATGGAGCTGTCCAGATAATACTCCCTGCTCTCGCTGTCAAAATAGTACACTTCCACTTCCACCGTTTCAGTTGAAATCGTCCCATCCTCCAGAAAGCATTGCCTTCTGATGCTGTCTCCGCCATTGTTGCCTCCGGGAATGATAAATTTCTCAGGAATCAGGAAAAATTCTTTCTGCACAATGGAAGAAACCGGAATCTTCAGCCCCGTCTCATCCTCCACAATCAGTTCCACATCCAGAAATCTGTCCGATAAAAAGGTAATCATGGAATTGGTAAAGGAGAGCTGAAGGTATGTATTGCCGTCCCCATTGGTGAGCAGTTTGGTCTGTCCCCAGGATTCATACTGGTTTTTCAGAAAGCGCACCTTGACATAGCCTTCTTCCTGAAGTTCGGCGCCTCTTACCGGGTCTACGGGAATGACAATGGACCAGTTTTCATTTGTTGACAGTTTATATACCGCATCTCCCGCCTCCACAAGAGAGTTATTTGCCATCCAGTTTTTTTCATATTTGGTCTCATCAAAATATTCCTCTGTCACATCGGCTGCCGAAAGTCCCTCATACCCGTCTGTCCAGTAGGCTACGATTCCGGTGGCAGGAGCATTGGAACGATTAATGATATTAGCCCCTGAGGCTGCGTTTAAATCATCAATGCTCTGTAATATATTTGCGTTTGCGAGCTTTGACACCGTATTTTTCAGAGAATATTTAAAATCATAGGTACCCTCATAATGGGCTGCTTCGAAGCTGTGTATAAAACTCGAAATTTCATTTCTGAATTCTGCAAGCTCCTGGTCCGAAAGGGAGTTTTCTCCCAGATACCTGCTTTCCAGCTCTTCATTCAGACTCCCGGTCTCATCTACAATATAGACAAGGTCATTCAGGGCGACCCTTGCCCCCTCCCAGGCATAATAATTCACATAACCTGCAGTGTCCGCATACACCACTGTCTCATCCCTAAGGACAATGCCGCGGTAGACGGTATCCGCGGCCAGAGAGCCTTCCTTTACCTCGTAGCGTACAATGTGGCTTGTCTGAAAATACATAATGACACAGATAACGACATAAATAAAAATGACGACAAATATCATCATTCCGATATTCAGGTTCAAGGGTTTTCTGTATTTTTTAATTTTTCTGCTTTTTACCCTTTTTTGTGCCAAAATTCCGCCTCCATATAAAAGCCCCGGTATTATTGTTCCGAGGCTTTCATGTGTTGTAATCTTTATATGTTATCACAGTACAACGGGTAAGGTCAAAATACTTTCTGTACAATTTACAGAGCAATGATTACCTTATCTTTTAAGCTTTCAGGAAGCTCTGATATATCCATGGAAACGCTTAAAACGAAATCCACTTCAGATTTTTTACTGAGTTTTTCCAATTTCTCCACGCTGGGCGTGATGTCCTGGCCTTCCAGGCACGATATTTTCAGGAAGTTATCAAAATACATCTGCTGCAGGTCATGGTCCTGGGAGATAATACCGCTCACAAATCCCATGAATTCACTGCTGTTTTCAACCATGTACTGAGATACGTCAATCAGGCGCACCTTATTGTTCAGCTCGTACATGTGTTTGGTATTCTTGTCGAGATAAACGATATTGCCGGGAATCTTCTTAATCTCGCCATTTACCTTCTCCAATAGCTGCGTTGTCTTACCTTTACCTTTATTGCCTACAATTAACTGGACCATTGGAAACCCTCCTATAGTATTAATATTATATTGCCCTGTCCCTATTATAAGGGAAATGAATCCAAAAAACAACCTCTATTTGTGAATCTCATCAAGTAAATCTACCATTCTGCCGTAAAGGATATCCGGGCCTTCCGCGCGCAGAATGACAGAAATATACGGAGAACCGTTTTCGTCACGGCTTAACAGTATCAGGCAGTTTCCTGCGGCACTGGTGGTTCCCGTTTTCCCGCCGATCACCGTCACATTGGCAGGCGCCTGGTATTCTCCCTGTAGAAACCGGTTGCTGTTTGACTTGTCAAAAGCCTTTTCCCTGCCGTCTTTATCATAAAACACAGTCTGGTAACCGGACATATGTATGATTTCATTAAACGTATCATACTGAACTGCCGCATTAAAAAGAAGATACAGATCATAGGCCGTGGTATAATGATCAGAGTCCGTGAGTCCGTGAGGATTCGTAAAATGAGAATTTGTAGCCCCCAGCTCATGAGCCTTTTCATTCATCATTTCCACGAAATGCTCTACGCCCCCTCCGATATTCTCTGCGATCAGCATGGCGGCATCATTGGCGGAATACACCAGCAGGATGCGAAGAGCCTGATCCAGCGTCATGGTATCTCCTCTTTTTAAGCCGCATAAAACTGCTCCGGATTCTGTGATATTAACCGCGTCGGTAGCTGTCAGCGTCTGGTCAAGCTGGCCGTTTTCCAATGCCACCAGCGCGGTTACCACCTTGGTCAGGCTGGCTGGATGAAGACGCTCATGGATATTCTTCGCATACAGCACTTCTTTCCTGTCCAGCCCGAATAAAGCAGCGGCCTCCACCTGTGACATGTCAGGGCCATTCTCACCCGTCACATCACCTGCAGCCACGCAAAGAGCAGAAGCGAAAGGAGAAGCTGTCCGCGCATCCTGTCTGGAGACCACATTAAAGCTGCTGACATCATAATCCACATGATAAGCCATATCATAGGATAAATTACCGCACCCTGTTAAAATAACTGCCGTCAACAGTATACACAGAAAACTCTTATTTGTACATTTCACGCCATTCCAAATCCCCTCTGTCCAGTGCCTTTATCAGCAGTTCCGCGCTTGCCAGATTTGTGGCAAGCGGTATGTTATGTGTATCACAGAGCCGTATTACATTATTTACATCAGGCTCATGCTTCTGCGGGTTCAACGGGTCCCTCAGGAAAATCACCAGGTCGATCTCATTGTTTTCAATCTGCGCGCCAATCTGCTGTTCACCCCCCAGATGCCCCGCCAGGCATTTATGAATGTTCAGATTGGTAACCTCTTCAATGAGACGTCCCGTGGTGCCTGTGGCATACAAATCATTTTTGCTCAAAATCCCCCTGTAGGCAATGCAGAAATTCTGCATCAGTTTCTTTTTTGCATCATGTGCAATCAGTGCAATGTTCATAAGAGTACCTCCTCGTTTTTCTATTGTTTTGCTCTTTTTGCCTGAAGTCTAACGTTCAGTACAAACCCCATTCCCATAAACAAACTGATTAATGATGTCAGTCCATAACTGACGAACGGAAGCGTAAGGCCTGTGGTAGGCAGGATAAAGGTTGCCACGCCGATATTGAAAAAGCCCTGAAAAGCGATCAGTCCCCCCATACCGGCGGCAATGATTGTACCCGCCACATCCTTCGCCTTCCGCGCAACGGAAATGCATTCCAGTGAGATGGCGAACAGCAGCACAATCACCGTCACGCTTCCCTTAAACCCGAATTCCTCTCCGATTACGGAAAAGATAAAATCGGTCTGTGCTTCCGAAAGAAAATTACCGTTTTTCACCGAAGTAATTTCGTTGTTTTTATAGCCCTTTCCGTCCAGCTGCCCGGAGGCAATTGCTGTCACGGAATTCAGCTGCTGATAGGCAAATGTAGTCTGATATTCCTCCGGATTGACAAAAGCCAGTATACGGTTCCGCTGGTTGTCCGTCAGGAAATCATTGTCCGGCTGCAGCGCAAGGGAAATCAGAAGCGCCACCGCCGGTATGGCCACAGCCAGCACCGCGAACACCAGCTTCAGGCTGACCCCTCCGGCAAACATGATGATACAGAACATCACCAGAAGCACCATGCTGGTGGACAGATCCGGCTGCTTCCACACCAGAACCCAGGGAATGGCATACATCACCACACAGGCTGCTATCATCCACACGGTATTTAATTTCTTCCTATGTTTCATAATAAACTGTGCGAAGCATAAAATCAACAGAATTTTTGCCATTTCTGAAGGTTGAAATCTCAGGCCGCCTATTTCCAGCCAGCGTGTGGCTCCCTTGGTCTCATCCCCAAACTGCCAGACTGCCAGAAGCAGCACCAGATTGGCGGCATACATCAGCCAGTTCAGCTTCAGCAGCATGGTGTAGTCAAAAAAGGATATGACAATCATCAGAAACGCGCCAGCCGCCACACCTGCCAGCTGTCTGGAAACCAGGGCTTCCTCCGCGCTCCCGATGGCAATGACGCCGATGGCTGAAAGGGCCAGCACCAAAAATATCAGTTTAAAATCATAATCCCGTACTCTGTATTTTTTTAACATTTCTTTTCAACTTCGAATTTCTATTCTGACCGTCTTTCATTGCATATACCCAAAGGCTCTTCCCGGCCACATAAGCCTGTGTCCGGAAAGAATCCGTTATATACCGGCGGTTTTTTTGTTTACAGTAACATTTCCAGCAGGAAACTTATTTTGCCACATCCTGGGCCGTTACATCCACGATGGGGATGTTTGCGTAAAGGGACGGCATTTTGGAACCCCGTCCGGACTTGCTTCCTTTTGTATTGATCTGAATCTCCATATTCTCGGAATCAATTTTCATGTACTTGGACAGCACTTTTGCGATATCCGTCTTGATCAGCTCCATTATCTCCGGCGAGCAGTTTACCCTGTCCGAAATCAGCAGGATTTTCAATCTGTCCTTGGCGATCTGGCAGGAGCTTTTCCTTCGAAAAAAATGTCTCATCATAACTCCTCCTATGCCTTATGAAAAATTCCTGTTACCCTGGTCCAGAAAGAAATACCTCTGTCAAAATTCAGATAGGGCACCTCCTTCCCTTCCACCCTCTGTACTACATTGGCGTAAGCCTGCCCTGCTGGAGAAGCGCTTCCAACCAGCGGTTCCCCCTGATTCGTGGAAACTACCACGCTCTCATCGTCCGGTATGACGCCGATCATGGGAATCGCCAGGATATCTACCACATCATTGGCAGACATCATGTCTCCCCTTCTGACCATATCCATACGCAGCCTGTTGATCACCAGATCCATCTGCTTGAAACCATTGGCCTCCAGAAGACCGATAATACGGTCCGCGTCCCGGATGGCGGACACCTCCGGTGTGGTCACGACCAGCGCCCTGTCCGCTCCGGCTATGGCGTTCTGAAAGCCCTGTTCAATTCCGGCGGGACAGTCCAGTATGATGTAGTCAAACTGTTCTCTCAGATGATCGATGACCTTTACCATCTGCCCCGGTGACACGGCGGTCTTATCCCGGGTCTGTGCGGAAGGCATCAGGTACAGGCCCGGATGGCGCTTGTCCCGGATCAGCGCCTGCTTTACCCGGCAGTTTCCCTCCACCACGTCCACCAGATTGTAGACAATGCGGTTTTCCAGCCCCATGACCACATCCAGATTACGCAGTCCGATATCCGTGTCGATGAGACAGACCTTCTTCCCCAGTTTTGCCAGACCGGTTCCCACGTTTGCGGTTGTGGTGGTCTTGCCCACACCGCCCTTACCTGAAGTGACGACAATGACTTCGGAGCCCTTCTTCTCCGGGGAAAATTGCTTTTCCATGGAACGTTTTTCTTCCATTTTCCTGTTCCTCCAATCATGATACTTTGCCGTCCTCCAAGCACATCTCCCCAGAACTGATAGAGATAAGTTCCTTTCACAGTTAAAATGTGCTCAGCAAATCTTTGGTAAGCGGTTCAAAAATGATTCTGTCGTTTTTCACATATGCAATTTTCGGACGTACCTTCGGGCGGAAACCCCATTTTGACTGTTTTGTATCGGATATATATTTGAAATCGCCGATTTTAATCCTCTCCGGCTCCATTTCAAACGCTGCAATAAACGCTCCTTCCCTGCCGTTTCCTCCGGCATAAGCCCTTCCGCGCAGTGCTCCGAGTATGATGATATTTTTGGCGCTGATCACCGTGCTTCCGGTATAGATATCCCCCAGGATAATGATACTGTTCTCTGTCTCCAGTGTCTCCCGGTTCTTCAAATCTCCCTTGAAAAACTGTCCCTCAGTCTCAGGAGGCGGTACCTCTTCCTCAGTCTCTGCCAATGCCTTGATAAAATTCCTGTTGACCGTTTCATCCCGCCCCGCAATACAGGCAATGTTCAGATCGCTGTTTTCCCGGATTGCATCCAGAATCCGGAGTTCTTCCATATCGTCAACCTGCCGCCCTTCAATGGAAAGCACCATTGTTGCAGAGCCGAAAAAATTCCTTGCATTGGAAAACTTGTATCCGATTTCCTCCAGCAGTTTTTCAAAAGGAACCTCCGCGCTCAGATACAGCGCAATTCCATTTGGAAAGCTTTTGATTTTAACTGCATTTCTCATACTGGCCTCCATTTACATTTCATTGGAAACTCCGCCGTCAGGAGTGTCTGCGGTACCCGTAATCAGATCCTCCTCCTCGGCCAGGCCATAGTAGTATTTGATAATATCCCTGGCAGCCTGGGCCGCGTAATCGGAAGAATATCCATAGGGAATCCTGGTGGTAAGGGAAATCTCCGGCTGCTCATAGGGCGCATAGCATACAAACAGAGCATGGTTCGGCCGGGTCTTCCGCTCTTCTGCCGTACCGGTTTTGCCTGCCACATTCACTGCCAGGTCACTGAAATACGACTTATTTTCCACTACCTGCCGCATACCGGAATGCATTGCCCGCCAGTATTCCTCCGGCAGATCAATGGTATTGCGTACATCCGGTTCGAATTCCTCCAGAAGCGCTCCCTCAGAATCCGTAATTTTATCCAAAAGAGTCAGATTATAGCATGTCCCGCTGTTTGCCACCGTGGATATATACCTCGCTAGTGCCACTGTCGTAAAGCTGTTGCTGCCCTGTCCTATGGCAGAACGCATGGGGTCTTCAGTGGACACATTGGGCGCCGCTTCGGCAATTTCAATGCCTGATTTGTCGGTAAGCCCATACAGATCCGCATATCTGCGCAGAGTATCCAATCCCTTGGTCTCGTTGTAGCTGCCGTTGTCCATGGACAGCTGATATCCCACATTGTAAAAATAGTAGTTGCAGGAATCCCGGATAGCTGTGGTTAATGTCTCATTTCCATGCCCCCACACCCTCCAGCATTTCGGGGCAAGCGGCCCTTCGCCGAAGGTTCCCGTACAGTTCACCTGGGTGTTCAGAGTAATGGCTCCTTCCATCAGGCCTGCGGTGGCAGATACTATCTTAAAGGTTGAACCCGGAGCCGCGGCGTACTGGGTGGCATAATTATACTGCGGATTGGACTTGTCCGCATTCAGCTTCGCATAGTACTCCGCATCAACGGAATTCGCCATCCTGTTATTGTCATATCCCGGATAAGATACCAGGGCAAGCACATCTCCTGAGTTTACATCTGTGATGACGGCGGAGGCGTTACAGGGATCCAGCGCCAGCTGGGCCGGGGTGATATCCAGATTGTCGATACGATTTTTCATAAACTGAAAGGCGGAAAGCGTTCCGCTTTCAAGCCCGGTTCTTTCTTCTTCCGGAATGTTCACCATGTTCTGTTCACACAAAATCTGACATACCTGCCTGCCGCTGATAATGTCATTCAACAGCATGTATTTGTAAAAGCGTTTCTGAAATTCTGTATTCTTTTCGATCATGGTGATAATATATTCCCCGATCTTATCAAATACCTCCGAGGAATCCGAATACTTGTCATCCAGCTCCAGCTTGCTGACATCAATCCAGTTCTGGGAAATGCAGTATTTTAAATACTCGCTCAGGCTGATGACTTCGTCTGTCGCCCATGCGACCTGGGTAGCATCATCCGGATCCACGCTTTCCGCCATGATCACGCCGTTTCTTCTAAGCAGGCTCACAATATTGCTCTGATAAACCTGATACTCCTCAGGCAGCTGATTGTAAGGCGTCATTCCCTCTGTCAGCTCATAGGCAAGCCTTTCATACACGGACTGCTTATAATTCAGATGTGCCTCATACACTTCCTTCTCCGTGCCCCCTGCGTTCCCGTCAGCCATATGCTTCATGTCTATGACCGCATTGTTAAAGAGAGTGAAATACACATCATATATGGGGATCCTGATATCAGCGCTGCTTTCAGCCTTATATTCTTTGGTATTGACTACCATTTTGGACACCAGGCCTGCCAGCTTCTGCTCCAGGATATGGTAAACGGCTTTGGTCAGCTCCATGTCAATGGTCAGATATACATTTTGTCCGGCTTTGGCTTCCTTACGCTCCTCCACGGAAATCACTTTTCCCATCACATCGACATAAACCTTCTCGTATCCCTTTTCTCCCTGAAGGGTGGTTTCCAGATAGGACTCAATTCCGCTTTTTCCCACGACATCATTCAGGCTGTAGATATCGCTCCCGATTCCCTGTTCTTCCATCTGAGCATTCAGATCCGCCAGCTCTTCGGAGGAAATCTTGCCGGTATACCCCAGGATATGGGCGAAATATTCACTGTCCACGTATCTGCGCACCGTATCCTCGACAACACTGACTCCGGGCAGATCCATGGAATTTTCCATGATGACAGCCACGGTCTTCTCGCTGACATTTGTGGCTACTGTGGTACCGATATATTTTCTGAACGAGGTCAGGTTCATGGCATAGCGGATGGTGACCATTTTCAGCCAGTCCTCTTTTGAATATCCTTTTCCGGCTATGAAAGGACTTTCTCTGTCATCAGGGTTTTCATATTCACCTATGGCAAATCTTGAAGTGCTGCTTAAGTACTCCATCACTTCGTCGGCCGTTGCCGTGCGCTGCTCATCCTTCAGCTCCCCTACACGCGGATGTCCGTATACATCCGCAAGGAAGCGGAGAAGGGCTGCATCCTCCACAGAATACGCAAATTCACCGTCCTCATCCAGATAAATCCTGAAATCCGTAATGCACTTATCTCCGTTTTTTTCGATCATCTGAATCAGCCTGTAAACTGTCTCGTTAAGATTTGCGTTTTTAAATCTGCCGGATTCAAAAACATCCTCGATCTTCACGGAATATGCCAGTTCATTATAAGCCATCACATTGCCGTTCCGATCATAGATATTGCCTCTGGTACTGGGAATATCCCGGGTCTTCTCAATCTCAAGGACAAATTCATCCAGGTATTGCTGTCCCTGGACAATCTGAAGCTCAAAACACCGATAGATCAGGATACCTCCAAGCAGGACAAAAAGCAATGTAAAAACGGTCAGCCTACTGGTGATAATGCCGATTATCTTATCCTTAAACTCATCAAACAAACTTTTGTGCTCTCCTTTTTTCCCACGCTTCCAGTTTCTTATTGATATTCAGAACCAGAGGATACAACAGCAGCGTCACCACAATGGTATACAATGCCTCCGGCAATATCACATGAACAAAATAATAGGCGAACTGAAACTTTCCGCGAAGCATAAATGTCAAAATATAGCATATAATTCCATAGGACAGGTCACTTACGATGATCAGGGCAAGGGGCAGCCGGATATCCTCCGGATAAAATATCCTGCTGAACTTGCCGTTCAGATACCCTATGTACATCAGCAGCAGTGCATAAAACCCAAGAAAGCTGCCGAAGAAAATGTCATTCAGCAGGCCGCAGAAAAAACCGATCAGAAGCCCCTCCCGCTCTCCGCACATGAAACCGAAAGAAGACGTCAATATAATCATGAGATTCGGAATAATGCCCGCAAATGCAATGCTGTCGAAAACACTGCATTGGAGGACGAAAAACAGGATAATCAATATGGCTGATATCACTTTCCTTAGCATGAGAAACTCCCCTTCCGGTTTCGGAGTCTGCCCGGCGCCGTTCCCCATATGGAGCGCTGAAGCGTCCATATCTTTCATGAGCCTGTATCCGGACAGATGCTGTCAGTTCAATTCCGCGCCCGGGTTTTTCTTCTGATCCGTAATGACCAGAACCTCACCCAGGTGCTCGAAATCCACAGCCGGCACAATCTGGCCGGACTTCGTCAGGTTATTAGCATCTTTATCAATGGAGCTGATATAGCCGATGAGAATATTGGGCAGAAATTTGTCGCTGATATCTGAAGTGACCACTTTATCCCCCTCATGTACCATATCCTGCCCGTCCATCAGCTGCTTAAAACCGATACATCCCTCCGCCATCATCTTCAGATCTCCGGTCACGGTCATGTTATCCTCCGTGGAAAGCGTCATGGCGCTTACATTGCTGTTGTCGGAGATGATGGAGGTTACCCTGGACCAGTTGGGCCCCAGAGAAGTAATCCTCCCCACCAGCCCGCCCCCTGCTATGACATTCATATCCAGGGCAAGCCCGTCTTCCTCGCCTTTGTCTATGACGAAAGCGGAATACCAGTTCCCGGAATCCCTGCCGATAATCCGGGCGCCTACCTTATTATACTGAGAATATTGTTCGTCCAGGGAAAAAAGCTCCCTCAGCTTATTCAGCTCATATTTATCCTGCTGCAGGAGCGTATTCTCCTCTGTCAGCGCCGAAATCTCTTCTTTTAAACGGGTATTTTCATCCAGAAGTTCCCGAATCTGCACCAGTTCCTCGGAGCGGCTTAAAAGCCATTCGCCCACTTTCCCTATCCCCTGCTGAAACGGTATCACAACGTATCCAACCACCACATTTAACGGCCTGTTGAATACATCTGTCCCAAAGGTAATTAACATCATGGCCGAACAAAGAACCGTTAAAATAAAAAGGAGGTATTTACCTGGCAATGTAAACTTCTCCCCTTTTTTCTTTATGACTGGACTCATCTGCTCATCCCTTCAATAGCATAGGCTACGGATTTATAATTATCATCCTTGATGATCTTGGACAGTCCAAGGACCACACTGGTAATCGGGTTTTCGGATGTGTTAATTCTTAATCCCGTACCGGCTGCGATACGATCCGCCAGATGGCTGATCTGGGACGCCCCGCCGGTGAGATAGATGCCATGCCGGTAAATATCCGCCGCAAGCTCCGGAGGAGTCCTCTCCAAAATCACCTTCACATTGTCAACAATGGTGTTAAAATGTTCTTCCAGACATTCTACCACAAGTTTGGTGGGAATCTCACGTTCGATGGGAAGTCCGGTAACGATATCCCGTCCGTAGACGATGGCTCCCTTGCCTTCCCCCTCCAGCTCCTTTAAGCTGGTCTTGATCATCTCCGAGGTCTTTCCGCCGATGATCAGGCTGAATTCTTTCCTGACGGCAGCGCGGATTGCCTCGTCAAATTTTTGCCCTCCTGTCTTGATGAGCCTGCTCAATACGATACCGCCCAGAGACAGTATGGATATCTCAGTGGTCTCGAATCCTACGTTGACTACAAGCACTCCCTGGGAATTTTTCACGTCGATGTCCAGGCCCAGCCCGTCGGCTACAGCTTTCTCCACCACCATGATCTTCTTCGCCTTTACATTGGCATCCTTCACCAGATCATAAAAAGCCCTCTTCTCTACCTCCGTCACATCTGTCGGAACAGCGATATAAAATTCCGCCGGTCTGGTTATCCCCTTCTGCAGTCCTGTAATAAAATACCGCACAAGGGTTTCCATATTCTTGATATCCGCAATAACCCCGTTGGAAAGGGGATAGGAAATATGGATGTTACCGGGTGCTTTCTCATACATTTCAAATGCAGAGTTCCCATATGCGAACAATACCTTCTTGTTCTCGATGGCAATCATGTTCTTCTCCACCAGCACATGATCGTCGCTTCTGCTGTAAATCTTGATGTTGTTGGTACCCAAATCGATACCGAATGCGTTGTTTGCCAAAATGACAGCCCCTTTCTAAATGTATACTCAAGCCTCTGAGCCATGCCTTACGGCTTCATGACTATGATTCGTAAAACCAGTCCGCTTCCTTGAAGCTGACATATCTGTTATCGCCTATGACAACGTGGTCAAGCAGCGGTATCCCAATCTGTTCCCCGGAATTCCTGACCTGGAAAGTAAGCACTTTGTCGGCTTTGCTGGGATTTGGATCCCCGCTGGGATGGTTGTGTACCAGAATGATATTGACTGCTTTGTTTTCCAGCGCAGCCAGGAAAATTTCTCTGGGAGAAATCAGCGACATATTGACGCTTCCCTCCGACAATTTCCGTTCACAGATCATCTGCCCCTTGGCATCCATGCAGACCAGAATCACGCATTCTGTCTCCCTGTGCCTGAGCTTTTCCATAAAATAGGCGGCCACCTGTCCTGAGCTTGTGAAATTAATGCCCTCTGCCGCTCTCGCAGCGCTCATCCGCATGGAAAGCTCTGTAAGGCATTTTAATTTCACTGCCTTCACCTCGCCGATGCCGCTGATCCCCTGAAGCTCGTCCAATGTGACATCATAGAGTCCCAGCAGTCCTTCCTTCGGATATCTTGCAAGGCTTAATACCTGTTCCGCCAGCTGCAGAGCACTCTTCTCCCGTGTCCCCGTGCGGATAATG
The DNA here is from genome assembly GCA_002490995.1 of Lachnospiraceae bacterium UBA7188. Lineage (GTDB taxonomy): Bacteria > Bacillota > Clostridia > Lachnospirales > Lachnospiraceae > Acetatifactor. The sequence continues at coordinate 3,927 of DKVC01000232.1, read as the reverse complement.
ATTGCCAGCAGCTCTGCCTCCGTCAGATTCTCCGCCCCGAAACGCAGAAACCTCTCGTAAGGCTGCTCCTGGGGCTTTCTCTTTTTCTTAATGTCTCGCTTTCCTGCGTACCCGGAATGCCATACTTTTCCGGAACATCCTTCAGCTGGCACCCCTTGTTCCATGGAATATTCTTGTTCCACGGAATACTCCTGTTCCATGGATTGCTTTACCGCCACAGAACGGCTCATTTCCATACTGTTCATGCGTCTCCTTCTACCTTCTCCGACGCATCAGACCAACTTAAAGCAAATCAGGCAATTCTCAGAAACCGCCTTATCTGATAAACCGGTACACCACCAGCGCTGCCACTACACCTATCACACTGGCTATGGTAATCTGGATCGTCAGCCCAAAGGTCAGTATGATGAAGCCCAGATTCAGTACCACAGGCTCGGCAAGCCCGAAGGATTGTCCATAGTTTAAAAAGGTGCCGTCAAAATAAGTGCCGATAAACCTGCCGATGACAAATCCAACCAGCACCAGTATCAGCAGTACCCAGTTTATTTTCTTCAAATTGCTTCCTCTTCCTTCTTTTGTCCGGCAGGAGATTCCCTGTGTCCGTTTGGATTGCCGGAACAGGCATTTTTACAACCTTTTCTGCCTGCGATGTCCTTATAAGGCCTCTGCCCGTTTTCTCAGCCTTTTCACATTCGCTTTTATATAGTACCACAAAATTCCAGTGCTGTACATAAAAATCATAGATTTTATTTTGAGTTTTTTCTACAGGAAGTTACAGTTTTAATCTGTTTTTCTCCACCAGCCCCTTATTTACCAGGGATTGAAGGGATTTTAAAATGCCGGATTTTGCGTGCTGCCAGGTGAGCCCGCCCTGGAAATATACCGCATAGGGAGGCTTTATGGGCGCGTCCGCAGACAGCTCGATGGAGGAACCCGACACGAAGGCTCCGGCGGCCATAATCACCTGGGAATCGTATCCCGGCATGTCCCAGGGCTGCGGTGTTACATGGCTGTCCACAGGAGCCGCAGCTTGGATTCCCTGGCAGAAGGCGATAACCGCTTCAGGGGAGCCGAAGGTAACTGCCTGAATGATATCATGCCTGCTTTCTTTACCGTCCGGAATCACCGCATATCCCAGCCGTTCATACAGATTTGCCGCAAAAACCGCACCTTTCAGCGCGGATGCCGTCACCGTGGGCGCCAGGAACAATCCCTGGTAGAAGTCTTTTAAGACGCCCAGAGAGGCGCCTACTTCCCTGCCCAGCCCGGGAGAAGTCAGCCGGTATGCCGCATTTTCCACACATTTCCTGCTTCCGGCGATATAGCCGCCGATGGGGGCAAGGCCGCCTCCGGGATTCTTGATCAGGGAGCCCACCACCATATCGGCGCCCACGTCACTGGGCTCCGTCATTTCTACAAACTCACCGTAGCAGTTGTCTACCATACAAATGATATCCGGTTTGATTCCTTTTACAAAGGCAATCAGCTCCCCGATCTGCTTTACGGAGAAGGAGGGACGGGTCTGGTACCCCTTTGAACGCTGGATGGTGACCAGGCGGGTACGCTCTCCTATGGCTTTCCCGATGTTTTCATAATCAAAGCTGCCGTCGGCAAGCAGATCCACCTGCCTGTAGCTCACACCGTATTCTGCAAGAGAGCCGGTGGAGGGGCGTATGCCGATGACTTCTTCCAGCGTATCATAGGGCTTGCCTACGGGAGACAGGAGCTCGTCACCCGGACGCAGGCTGCTCATCAATGCCAGCGCCAGCGCATGGGTTCCGCAGGTAATCTGGGGACGTACCAGCGCGTCTTCCGTATGGAATATTTTCGCGTAAACCGCCTCCAGGGTCTCTCTGCCCAGATCATTATAGCCGTATCCGGTGGTGCCAAGCAGACAGGCCTCGCTGACCTGGCATTCCTGCATGGCATGTACTACCTTCAGTTGATTATACTCCGCAATTTCGTCTATCTCATGAAAACGGGGTTCCAGCTCCTTCCAGACCGCGTTTCCATATGCATAGACTTCTTTACTGATGCCAATATCGGCATACATTTTTTGTAACATACTTTCCGTCATGATTCTCCCTGGGCGGTGTCTCCGCCTTTTATCTCCCTCTGCAGAAGGAAGCTTTCCATGTTCATCTCTGTAAGCTCCTGTTCTGCCGTTTTCTGCGTTGTATCAAACAGATGTCCCTGATTTTCGGCCATGTGATCCAGCTTGTTTTTCAGGAACAGAGCGCGCTCCGTCATCTCCACATCTCCCCGTCCCGCAATCCGCTGCCGGATCGTTTCTTCCTCTGCTGTCAGTACCACATAATACAGCTTTGCCTGATAGGTTTCCGCCAGCTGCCGCATCAGCGGAAGTTCATCCTCCACCACATAATCCACTGCCACATCCAGTCCCCGGGCCAGTACCCTGCCTGCGGTATCCAGAATACATTCCCAGTTGAATTTCAGGATTTCTTCCCATTCCAAAATATCTACAGGCTGACCGTCTTCAAAAAAGGCATCTTTAAAGTCTGGCTCCACAAAACCAGCATGAAAATCGTCTCCGTGAATCACATAAATCTGTTTCCGCTTTCCTTCATTCACAAGCTTTTTTGCCCAGGCATTCGTCAGAGTCGTCTTTCCGCAGCCGCAGGGACCGGAGAAGAGATAGATAGAAGGAACAAAATCAGACTGCTCCTTCCTGGGCAATATTCCGTTTTCCCTCAGTTTATCAATCATAAATTCCAGTATTCTGTCCTCATCGTAGTCAAATTCGTTCTTGTTTACCCAGATGACTTCTTTTTCACGGCGGAACCAGGTCAGCTGCCGCTTGGCGAAGTGCCTGGTATCACGCTTGATCAGTTTCACGGCCTCTTCCAGTGTAGTCTCTCCCTCCAGATAAGTTAGGATTTCCTTATAGCCAAGGCCCTGCATGGACGTCATGCCCCGGTGGCAGCCCATTTGCCGAAGTTTCTCCACCTCTGTCACAAGTCCCTGGCGCAGCATCCCGTCCACGCGCTGCTCTATTTTCTCATAGATGCGTTCCCGCAGGTCATTCAGGACGAAATAGCAGGAAAGATATGCAGAGGGCTTCTCACGCTCTCTCTTATTATGACTCGATATGGGCTCTCCCGTCAAATAAAAATATTCTAAAGCCCGTATGGTCCGCTTTATATTGTTGGCGTGAATCAGCTCCGCAGACAGGGGGTCTGCCTGCTTCAGCAGCTCATGGAGATAAGCGGGGCCTTTTTCTTCTGCGGTTTGTTCCAGGAAAGTGCGGATATTACGGTTTTCGTGGATATCATGATTATCCGTATTCTGGTTATTCATAATATCCGGAATATCTGTCTTTTCTTTCTTCCTGGCATCTTTTATCGGAAGGCTGTCTTTGCTCCAGGAGAGAATTGCAGGAAAAGCGGATTGCGGAACGAAATTCTCATCTAAAAAGTCAATATCCCGCAGCAATGCCTGAACATAAAATCCGGTACCTCCTGTAATGATGGGAATGTGTCCCCTCTCATAGATACCTGAAAGGCATTGCTCACACATCTCCTTAAATACTGCTACGCTGAATTCTTCCCATGGTTCCAGGACATCAATCATATGGTGGGGAACCCCCTGCATTTCCTCCCGTGTAATTTTGGCGGATCCGATATCCATGTGCCTGTAGACCTGCATGGAATCTGCGGATATGATTTCACCGCCTACAGCTTTTGCCAGGGCGATGGACAGCTTTGTCTTTCCCACAGCCGTAGGGCCGGAGAGCACAATCATCGGGCGCATTGAGGCTGTTGTTTCTTCGTTTGCTGTCTTCTGTTCTGTAGACAATTTTATCACAGTCCTTTCTATCTCACGCCATATGCCAATAACAGCAGCCATAATGCTGTTTCCTGGCAGAGGTATGACGGTTTCAGGCAGTAAGGAAGTGTCTACAAATAA
>DKVC01000204.1:15427-54728 GCA_002490995.1 Lachnospiraceae bacterium UBA7188 | reverse complement strand
CCGCTGCTTCCGGATGCACCGTCCGAAGTACCGTTTTCTCCGCTCTCTTCCGAAGTAGTGCCGGCTGAACCGTTTTCCTCTTCCGGCAGCATACCGTTTTGCCCGCTGTCCTCAGGCTGTTTGATGGGGACGGTTTCCAGCTCTGCCACCGAAGCCGGCACGGATTCCTGATTTCCGCAGGCTCCCAGCAGCAGAGTACTTATCAGTATGGTAAGCAATACACCTCGTTTCTCTCTCATAAAGCAATCCCTGTTACCTTTTTTTCAACATTTTTCTCTCTATTTTATTATAGATAGCCATCACCAGCACTGCTTCTCCGATCAGCAGCAGGGTACAAAGTAAGCTCATCCAGCCCCCCAGCAAATTTCCGGCATACAGGGTAATTTCCGCAGCCACGCCGAAGGCGATAACAAGACTTCCGCAGAGCTTGTTGTATTTTTTTACATCCACCACCTCAATGGGGCGTTTATTGAAAATCTTGTTCCTGTCCTCACAGTTAAATATTTTGATGGCTACATTGATACACATAAAAGCAATAAATAAAAATATAATAAGATCCATGCTTTCTTTCCGGCTCCTTCCTGCGTCATTTTCATATACTTTTACTCGCCGTACAGCTTTTCCTTCAGATATTGAATATTGGCGTCAAAATCCACCTCCAGCACCGCCATCTTGCGGATTGTCACGTCCCGGTAAGTTCCTGGCTGCGGAATGCTGTCCGATTCGATATCATATGTAAGCATCTTTCCTGCCATCAAGCTCAGGCTGAAGCACTCTCCCCGGGTCAGATTCGTCGTCAGATTGGGCAGAAGGCCGTCCATCAGCCCTTTGGGGTTTTTGACCAGAGCCGAAGGCAGCTTTTTGATCACAGCAGTCAGCACCTTCCTCTGCCGGTCCGTCCTGCCGAAATCCGTGCCCAGATAACGGTTCCTGCTATAGGCAAGTGCCTGGGGGCCGTTCAGATGCACCAGGCCGCTGACGGAAGTGTCCATGTTATCCGTTCCCTGGGGCCTGTTTGTGAGGATATTGTACTCCACCAGATAGCCGTTGACATACTCGATCTCCTCACTGGTCAGATCCAGTTCGATTCCGCCCACTGCATCCACCAGATTGGCGAATGCTTCAAAATTGACCAGTACGTAACGGTTTACGGTAATGTCCAGATTCTGCTCAATGGTCTCCATCAGCAGTTCCGCGCCGCCGAAGGAATACGCCGCATTCAGCCGGTTTCCGTCATGCCCGGGGATGTCCACGTACATGTCACGCAGAAGGGATGTCATGTAAATCTTCTTTGTTTTATTACTGATGGATAAGAGAATCATGGCATCGGAGCGGCCGTCCTCGCCGTTCTCACGGGAATCATTCCCGATAAGGAGTACATTGACTACGCCGTCTTCTTTCATGGGCACCTGTGTCAGGGACGCGATTTCATGATAGGTCATTTTCCCGTAAACCACGCCCACCAGCTGGTACAGTCCTGCTCCAAGAAGTACGAAAATAACGGCGACCGCTATCAGAAATTTCAGCAGGCGATGCTTCTTTTTCCGCTTTTTCTTTTGAGACTTTTGAGTTTTCGCTGTTTTATTTGCCACCTGATAATCCTCCTCACGAGGCTGTGCCTGCCTGTCACGGGCTTTTCTTTTTGGAGGCTGCTCCCTGCCTCTGTCCTGCCTTCCTGACGGAATATTTTCCTCCCGCCGACGGGATGTCCGGGCATCTCTGTCCTCACGGTCAGAAGCATGGCGGGAGTATCTGTCCTCATCGTCGTAATCACGGCGCGGATATCTGCTTTTCTGGCCGTAATCGCGGGAACCTCTATCTTCCTCACCGTAGCCACTGCGTGGATGTCCGCTTTCCTGGCCATAGCCACGGGAGTCCCTTTCCTCCTGTGCATAGCCGGAACGAACATAATCGGAATCCGGGCGGGTATGCGTCCGCTGCTGACCGGAATTCCGGCGTCGGGGAGCTTCGCTGTCCCAATCGTAGACAGCACTCTCAGGGTCGTCTTCCTCCTCGTCGTACCCCCTCCGACCGGTATCTGTCCCGTTGTATCCGCGCCTTCCGTTTCCTGTTTCTTCTCCATGGTCATAACCAGCTTCCCGGAAATACAGTTCTTCCTCATCAGCCCCGCTTTCGGGGTATGGATCTCCCCGGCGGCGGCTCTCCTGCTGATACCGTTCCTCTTCCCGGCCGTAGCCGTCTCTCCCATGGTAACCGCCCTGCTGGCCGCGAACAGGCTCTTCAAAATATCCTCTGTCCCGTCCGTAATCAATTTCATCCTCACCCTGCCGCTGACCGATTATCCGTACAGAATCCTCAGGACTCTGCTGTCGTCCTGACGCCTGACCGAGCTGCGTCCCTGCATGGCTCCCCTGTCCCGCAGGAGCCGATTTTCCCATCTGATCCAGCTCTTTCTCCAGGAAATCTTCCAGGCCTCGCTGAATCTGCTCCATTTCATTCTCGTTTTTATTATTCATATGAAGCTTGTAGCCCTTTCCATGTTCCGCTTATCCGCATTTAATACTGCTTCACGAACTCTAAATGCGCTCACGAATATATATAGTAAAAGTAACTCCTTGCACTATACCACATATTTTAACATGCGTCACGAAAAGAAACATTAAAATTTATTAAATTTCCCCCTAAATTTCCCGTTGTGCCGCCGTTTCAGAGTATACATCCTTTCCTATCTCTTATTTTAGCACTAATGTGCCGCTATCACAAGTCATAGTTTTTCGCGTTTCGTATTGACAACAGCATAAGTGTACTGTACATTAAACCTATACTCGTGAACGCATTCCTTCGACACTTTTTGTCTTGCATTGTTGAAGCGGTCAATCGTTATGTATTTACGTGGAGAAATATTTCTGAGCACGGATATATATTGAAACATTCAGGGCTTAAGCACATGAATCCACTGCTTTTCAGGCTTCTCTCCCGGTGCATCAGCTTGTGGTTAAGTCCTGTCGGAAAGGAACACACATATGAAAAACATACTGATAACCGGCGGTACTGGCTTTGTAAGCCGGTATGCCGCAAACTACTATGTAAAAAAAGGATACCGTGTCTATACGCTAAACCGGAATACAAAGGTGCAGCCGGAAGGCACAACGCTGATTCAGGCTGACCGTCATGTCCCCGGCGATGTGCTGCGTCAGTATCACTTTGACCTCGTGCTGGATGTGACGGCTTACAACGCATCAGATGTGGATATTCTGTTCGATGCCCTGGGGAGCTTTGAGGATTATGTCCTGATCAGCTCCAGCGCGGTATATCCGGATTCCGCGCCCCAACCATTTACCGAGGATACACCGACAGGCGAAAACAAGTTCTGGGGGAACTACGGAATCGACAAATCTGAGGCGGAAAAGGCTCTGTTGAGCAGAGTCCCTAAAGCCTATATTCTCCGTCCCCCTTATCTGTACGGCCCGATGAATAATCTGTACAGGGAGGCATTTGTTTTTGACTGTGCCCTGAGCGACAGGAAATTTTATCTGCCGGGGGACGGGCAGATGAAGCTGCAGTTTTTCCATGTGGAGGATTTATGCCGTTTTACGGACATTGTTCTTGAGGAAAAACCGGACAGGCATATTTTTAATGTGGGTGATAAAGAAGCCGTTTCCGTTCTGGAGTGGGTGACGATGTGTTATCAGATTGCCGGACGGAAGCCTGAGTTTGTCAGAGTTACCGAAGCGGTTGAACAACGGGAGTATTTCAGTTTTTATGATTATGAGTATTATCTTGACGTGCGGGAGCAGGAACGGCTGATGCCGGTGACAAAGCCGCTCCGGGAGGGTCTGGCGGAATCATTGGAATGGTATCTGGCGCATCCGGACGGAGTAAGGAAAAAGCCCTTGATGCAATTTATCGACGCAAATCTCAAATCCGCCGCTCTGTCTAACGGGAAACCGCGATAACCTGCGCGGTTTGTCAGAGAGTGCGTCTCCTTATCCGGAACTTAAGGAAACCGTCTGCCAGCCACTTTGGTAAGGCCATGCTGCCTGCTGGAGACGGTTTCCCCATTATCAATGCCTACTGCCCGGTTTATCCCAAGCATGTATCTGATTTGCAGCTAAGGAACTGGAATTGTCCGTTCATAAGTTGTGCATTTTCATATCTAAATCCACACAATCTGCGCTGTCATCAGCCGGCGTACCTCGGTACGGCTCAGTCCTGAGTATATCCTGCGTCATCTGCACAAGCTATTTTCAGACAGTTCCTAACGGCTGCAGCATGAAATCGCCCGGCTCACGAATTCTGCCGTACCCTCTCCGCCGGCTTTGTCAATGTTGCGCTTCATCCGTTCGTCGCACACATACATCTGCCCCAGGCCGCGTAAGATCTCATCGGTGCAGTTATAATAATTTTCGGTAATAAAATCCTGTAATTCCCTGATTTTCTCCTGCACTTTCTCGTCTTCCGGTCTGCAGCCACGGAGAGCGCCTGTTTCGGCAAAAAGCTCCATCATTTTCCTGGCGGCTGCCTGCATCTCCTGCGCTGTCTTTCCCTTCATTTTCTGCATGGATTCTTCGTATGCCTTTGTGGAGCCCCACCGCTCTCTGACTTCCTCTGCGTACTGGTCATACTCCGATTTCTGAAAAGCGTTAAATTCCATTTCCTGTACTCCTTTTTCCTGAATCTCACGGGCGAAAGCAATCAGCTTGTCAATGTGCTTCCTCTGCAGTTCCAGCAACCTGATCTGCTGTGCCAGGGCCTCTTTCATGTTAAAGTCCGGGCTTTCCAGCATGGCCCTGATCTCTTTCAGAGGAAACTGCAATTCGCGAAACATGAGGATAACCTGCAGGCGCCGAAGGGCTTCGTCGCCGTACAGACGGTACCCGACTTCTGTCACTTCCGTAGGCTTCAGCAGGCCGATAGCATCATAGTGATGAAGTGTCCGGACGCTTATCCCTGTGAGCTCGCTTACCTCGTGTACTGTCCGCATGTTCGGCGCCTCCTTTTATGGTTCCGCATCCTGCCCTGTTTAATGGTATTATTGCATATTCGGGCTTTCTGGATGAAAGTATATACTATGACGTTACGTGAGAGTCAATGGACAAATTGAAATACATTCTTTATTTATCTGTATCAATATCATACTTTATATTTTCTTCTGCCACCTTATACTGCTGTGTAAAATCTGAAAAGAGCATTTTCCCTGTTCTTGCCATCAGTATCATTTTCAGCTGTTCCGGCTGAAGTGGAGGATCAGTCCTGTGCAACATGGCATGGCAATTTGGACATACCGGCGTTAAATCTTTTATTGGATCAATCATATATCCCGGTCCGATCTTTGATACCGGTGTAATATGATGTATATGTATAAACTGATTTCCCAACTCTCCATATACCTTTTGAAAATCAAAGCCACATATGGAACAATCATACCCATTTGCAGCCACACACAATTTCCGATTCAACGGATTTCTTTCATAACGATTAACTTCCGTTCGTTTAATCTCACCCTCACTATAGCCTTTCAATGTTGGTTCTGTTTCAATTGGCACAATATCCGCCAGCGCCAATACCATCCCCATCATTAAAGAACCCCACTCGATTACAGCTGACTCATAATCAGGCAGACCATCCTCTACGATTGGCATTTTGGTTATTCTGGCTTCAAAAACAGACCAGTCTTTGGGCCAGGAATCAACATCTGCCGGGTCGATTTCCTTCCTGTTGACCTTAATCGTTACCTTAGCTCCCCTCATTTTCATAAGCTTCCAGTACGAAACAAAAGTTCCTTTCTCTGCCTGCTCTCCCATGGAATGAATAAAATTCACGCTGTATTTCTGTGGAATAAAATCCATCATAAGTCTGATCTGATTTCTGATATAAATTCTGACTGTAAAGAACTCTTTTCCAGGATCCTCGGGACCTATCACGAAAGCAGGCTCATTGTTTTCATTTAACATCTGCACTGAAAATGGAATGTCAAACATTTCCTCCAGCTTTTTTCTCACAGTATCTTTATCTATCATAATCATTCATCCCCGTCAATTTCCGGATCCGGAAGATCCGCAACCAATTTGCGTAAACACTTCGAGACCAGAAATCGCATATCCTCGTACTGTTCTTTCGTTTCCTCGTTGAATGTTGAAAGTTCTGCTTCTGCCATTGCCCAAAGCAACGAATCCAACCCCGTGACAAGAACATTCTGCTCAAGTATCGGATAATATACTTTCTGGTAATAAGGATGTCCCATATTTATCTCAACCGCATGCTTCCCATCCGCGATTGTAGGAGCCCACAGCATACCATTGTCAATACTCTCTACCGGAATGACACGGGATTGATCCGGCTTTTCCGTGTGATGAACTGTAATTCTATGTTTAAATACACCATTCGAATTACTGATCTGAACTTCTCCGGTGGACGGATTTGTTACTTCAACCCTGGAATTCTCTACACTTTTTGCCTTTTCTTCAATACTCCTGTTTGAAGCTTTATGTGCATCAACAGAAGCGTTTTCCACTTTCTTTTTGGTTCCTTTACGATAACGTTCATCCGCCGCACGCCGTGGAGCAGGCATTACAGAATCCTTGATATGCTTAAAAATTTCCTCGTTCAAAAGAATGCGGGACTTTTTAATATCTACATGAAATGCTTCATCAAGATTATGGTCAAAAGATAATTCTACACGAAGAAGTGTGCCATGCGGCTCTTTGGAAAACATTCCCATCCAATCACCGTAATGAATCAGTCGATTTTCACGATAAACATAAAATCCCTGCATGTCATTTGACACCCGTGCTGCCTCTCCCGCCTCGCGGGTAGAAAACTCATCCCGACGGGGAATCAAGACCGCCTTTATAAAAAGTTCTGGTATTTCGCTTTTTTCCGGCATCTCTATTTCCAGTTCATCCTCGTAAAGAACGGTGGTATTTTCCTCCCCATTACAAAACGGATCCCATGGCTCAATCTCATGTCCGTTTACTGTAATTGTAACATTTGACGTACGCTGGTCATTTTTATCAAGAAATCTCTGGTACACCATTGCAATATGAAACTCCAGTGACTGTTCAACCTTTTTCAGCGCCTTCATTGCAGCCGCCCTTGTTTTACAATCATTTAACAGCCTGTCTATTTTTTCCCAAACAATCATTGTTCCGGTACCATTTTGTGCTGTTTCATTCAGATAATCAATTTCATCCGGAACAATCTCCGGTTGTTTTAAATTCCATGCACCTGTAATTGCAATATAGTCCAGATCCCATTGAACTTTACGTTCCACCATATCTTTCCCTCGAGAAATAACAGACAGACCCCGGCAAAAAGCCGTAGAGGCAGTCTTTAAACCCAGACCGAATTTTCCCAGGCTCGCTTTATTACTCCTCTCTGCTGATCCATATTTCATGGCATTTTTCAACTCGTCAAAGTCCATTCCGCAGCCATCATCTGCTATGTAAACAAACACCTCACCCGCCGGATCCATCTGCAAAAGAATATTTACCTTACTCGCATTTGCCGCAATTGAGTTATCAATAATATCTGCAACTGCCGTGTTAAAATCATATCCGGTATCCCTCAGCCCCTCCATAACTCTGGCCGGATCAGGTTGTAATATAATATCATTCGCATTCATCTCTGATTCCTGTTACTCCTTTCAACAATCAATAACTTTCCAGTTACTCCCAAGAACAAGGCGCTTTTTCGACTGTCCACTTTCCGTAGTAACCATCTTGATATTTACATTTTCACTTCGCTTATAACGTATCAAATCTGTTCCATCAGTTCCATGAATCAATGTTACCGTATCACCGGCTTTCAATCCATTTTCTCTGAAGTATGCTGTCATCCCTGTAAGCCGATACTCATTTCGAGTTCCTTTGACGTCAAAAAATTTGTTATTGTAATAAATAAAATTCAATTTCCACTCTTTTCCCGCTTCATCCGTAAAATACATCGCCACACGGGGATTTTTCTCCTCACATCCCAAATCGGGAAAAAAGCGTAAAACTTCTCCCCCTTTTGGAATCAGTATTCCTGCCTGATGACCTCCTGTCTCACCTGTATCATTCATACTGAGCACCTTAGTTATTGCACCTGGTCTGTTCTCCATTTTTCCCCTCCTCCGGTGAAATCATCAACGCTTTCAGGATATCTTCAGTGTTTTCACAGCTTCCATCAACGCCAATAACAGCAGCACCAAACATTTCCCGTTTCTTTTCAATCCTTTCGTTCATAATTTCCTCTACCGTCCCCTTATAATACAGTCGATAGATAAAAACTGTTTTTGTCTGCCCACGTCGATAGACTCTTGCGGATGCCTGATCTTCGAGTGCCGGATTCCATTCCGGATTATAGTGAATCACCCGTGAAGCAGCTACAATATTTAACCCCACTCCCACGGCTCTGGGATTCAACACCAAAAGAGCTGAACCATTGATTTTCGAAAAATCATCTATGATTAATTGCCTTTTGTCAACCGGAGTCGAACCATTAATTGCCAGAATCGGTATTTCAAAACGAGTCGGCACATCTTTCTTCAAAATTTCAAACATCTTGTTGTACGAAGTAAAGAGAACCGCCTTTTCCCCCAGAGATATTATTTCTTCCATCAATTCGCAAAATCGTTGATATTTACTGCTGTTAATTAACGGATTATCCACACATTCTTCGCTCAGCAAAGACGGATGCGTGCAAAACATCCGCAGCTTTTGGAGAATTGAAATTGATACATTCCCTTGCCCGGATTGGGAAATAATTTTCTCCCTTTCCTCCTCATACAAATCAATTTCTTCCGAAGACATCTGTATAATCTGCGGAATGTCCACACGTTCAGGAAGATCCTTTGCCACTGCGGATACCTGTCTGCGAATCATTAGCGGAGTCAATATCGGCTCCAAAAGCCCTGCACCAATAATATCGTCCGGATACAGTGCCTCAAATTCCGACAATTTTCCCAGGCACCCTGGTGCCACAAAATCCATAACAGACCACAGATCAGACATATGATTTTCAAATGGAGTTCCTGTTACAGCAACGGCAAGCCCATGTGGAATCTTTTTAATTGCCTGTGTCCGTTGTGCTGTTGGATTTTTGATATTTTGTGCTTCGTCCACGACCACCATATCCCAATTTATCATCTTTAGAATGGCCTGGTCCGAAAATGCTGTATTGTAAGCAATAATCACCGCGTCAAACTCAAGCAAATCCGTATAAAGCCCTGTTCTCCTGGCACCATGATGGATACATATCCTTAACCCTTTTGTAAACTTCTCGAATTCTCTCCTCCAGTTTTCCAAAAGAGATACGGGTGCTATTACCAGTGCCGGACTTTCAGCAGCAGTCCTTCGATCAGTAATCAATGCAATTATCTGGAGCGTCTTACCCAATCCCATCTCGTCTCCGAGAATACATCCTATTTTTTCATCCGCAATAAATTTCATCCATTGAAATCCCACCTGCTGATATGGATATAATACCGCGTTCAACGCAGTTGGCATTCTTTCCGCTGTACCTTTTAAAGGATGGTTGGAAAGAATATCTTTCGCATTATCCTCCACTTCTACTGCGGAATACAAATGAAACTTCTTTACCATTCGAATATACTGTCCAAGAGCAATGACACCAGAATTATAAACTTCCGATTTTCTCAGCAGCTCCTCTGTTTCGTCATAATTGGTCAAAAGATTATACCACACATTATTTATGACCACACTGTCCGGTAAAATTCCATTTTCATACTCAAGTTCACAGCACTCCTGACCTTTTTGTGCCAAAACCTTCAGCACTATTTCTTTTGTTGCCTCATTAAAGTTTATATGAAGAACTATTTTACCTCCAACGCGCGCAAAGCGAATCCCCAGACTATCCAGAGGTTCGTAACCGATACCAGAAATATGCTCTTTCCCGGAATTCAACAATTTAAATATCTCAACAGCAGTTGGTTTTATCAGTCTGCCCTCCGCGTTCCATACCAGTCTCTGCTTTATAACCTCCCATCCCATATTAATCCTCCCGCAATAATTCTTCTGCGGAAATTTCCTTATATTTGCTGCCTGAATCCATAAATTCTATTACCATAGATATAAGCTTATCCGGAGAATTCCCTTTCTTCTGCGATTGTTTGATGGCACACTCCCACACAATCAAATTTTTTATTCCTTTACAATCAAGTTCCTCCTTCACTACATGATCACGCTTTATATTAGAATTAAATTTATTCTGCCAGAATTCAACTCTGGATTTTGGTGTATACGCATACTTACATCCTTCATGTCTGTGCCAGAAACATCCATGAACAAATATTGCGGTATTATATTTCTTCAGGTAAATATCCGGATGTCCTGTTATATTCGGAGAATTCAGGCTATACCTGTACCCTCGTGCAAACAACAGTTTACGTAGATAAATCTCCGGTTTAGTATCATGCGAACGAATGGCAGACATATTCTTACTTCGTTGTTCCTTTGTAACAGTATCCATTTTATATGGCCTCCATCATCTTTATATGGTCCACAAATTTTGCAAGTGTCCATATCCTGTTTCTTCTGTCTTCCGGATATTCCCTGATATACGGTTCAGGTACTACCAATACTATCTTTTCAGCCTGCATTTCATCCATCTGAGTTTCTGAAATTCCCCGTTGAAGTGTAAATAAATATTTCGTACTGTTTTTCAATCTGTCCGCTTCGTTAAGCACCTGCCGCCAGCGATCCTTACATGTAGTTTTCGCCGCCAGTGTAACCAGATTATTCACTGAAAAATTGGGATCCCGGTATGCATTCTGCGACGGAAACAAAAAATCCGGCTTTTTCCTGCCTTCTGTCACCACCTGCTTTTCATACCTTATTTGATTACTGTCAAATATTGCAGCCAAATGATTTTCAAGACTCTTTCCGGCCCGGCTTTTTCTGCGATTAATAACCATATTGGCTACCCTTACAAATTCTTCTACAGACCCGAAACCAGTTCTGATTAATTCCCCATATCTTAAATGTTCTAATGCTCTGAACAAACTGTACTCCATATTTGTCCAGTTAATAATCTTCTGATCAGGATTTGTAATGATATATTCTGCATGATTATATATCCTGTTTTCTATCTCTCTTGCTGTTGCCGACATTAATTCCGATTCAGGAAAATCTGTGGTGAGATTGGATAAAAATTCTTGAAATGCCATATTCTTAACTGTTTCCGGTTCAAGCATTTCTGTCCCGATTATTCCGTCCGTTTCCGCAGGACTGATTCCAAAAGCATTCAAAAAATCCTCAATTTCGTCGTCTGTATTCAGGAAAAAACCTCTGTACTCATCCTGCGATTGTCTGGTAAGTACAAACAGCGCCCCGGTATACTCGGCAGTCAAAAACGGAAATCCCTTTCCAAATCTTGTAAGCCTGATTTCTTTTTTGCTCTCCTGCGCAAAATTACGATAGTAGGAAAAACTGCTTTCTGTTACTGCTCCATCCTGCCAGTGAATTTTTACCGTCTTTTTTAAGTTTCCTGCCTGAGCAATCTCCGATGCTGAAAACAACAGTGTCTCCGCCGACTTTTTTAATAAAATTCCTGCCTGATTTGAACTTGCAGCGTTTGTGTCTGTGGCTGAAAGGAACTTACAAATTCCCTGTCTGCCGGCAAGTACAGAATTTATGGCATCATTTGCATATTCTTTCATATCTGAACAGCCTTTCTACTGGACTGCCGGATTTTCTGCTCATCCAGAGTCTCCAGTTCATCTACAATCAATTTTGCAACATTCTCCATCAAAGGAACCACTACCGAATTTCCCAACTGTCGATATGCCTGTGTATCGGATACAGGAAATATAAATGTATCGGGAAAACCCTGCAATCTTGCACATTCCCTTGGCGTTAGCCGACGTGGGTTTTTCCCCTTTTGCTCAATCAGGATTTCAGACCCGTCTTTATAATATCTCGCACTGATTGTCCTGGATATTCCATCCAGCGGCGCCACCCCATAACCAAATCCATTACCTGCTGCTTTATGTTTGGCCGCATAATTCTGAAGATATATCCACAGATTGTCCGTCAATGTATATTTGGCATCCACAGAAGATTCCAGGATATCTCTCATAACCGGCCGGGGTATCCTGGGTGTCAATGCGAATTTAAATTCCAGATTTTGCCCATATCGCTCTCTGTCAAACCCTACAATAAGAATTCTTTCTCTGTGTTGCGGAACATAATTCTGTCCGTCCAAAACATCGTAAAATACTTCATATTGCAATTCATCCAAAGATTCCAAAATAATCTGAAATGTTTTACCTTTGTCATGGCTGCGCAGGTTCTTAACATTTTCAAGCATAAAAGCTTTAGGCCGTTTTTCCTTGAGAATCCTGCAAATGTCAAAGAACAAAGTTCCCTGCGTTTTATCTGCAAACCCTGTCGCCCGCCCCAGACTGTTTTTCTTGGAAACACCCGCTATGGAAAACGGCTGACAGGGAAATCCCGCCACCAAAATGTCATGATCCGGTATACTCCCGGCATCTACCTTTGTAATATCGCCATCCGGGACCTCACCAAAATTTGCTTCATATGTCAGTTGACTAAATTTATTCCATTCACTGGAATATACACATCTTCCTCCCATATTCTCATAGGCAATGCGCATTCCTCCAATCCCCGCAAACAAATCAATAAAAGTAAAGCGACTGTTCATCCCTCTGCTCTCCTCGTATCAGGCCTGTTTATTCTCCTCTGCCTGTTAATTGTTCTTCTCATTCTCTTTACTCCTCACGCTTACTTCCTCCTGGCATTACACGTTTTCTGCCACCTGTTTCAGTATAGCATAAAAAGATTTGCTTGTACACAAAAGAACGCTGTCTGACTCTCTCTTCCCCAAAACCACAGGTCCACCTCCCAGAGTCAAATACAGCGCCGCTCCATCCGTAATCCCCAGTTTATTGTCAATCATCCCAGCTGCCCTCTCACTTTTCATCTGCTCCGGCTCACCCGGTATCTGCTTTTTCCTGCAGTTCCGGACATTCTCCAAACGGGAAAACATTTTCCAAACAGGAAAAGTAACCCAATGTTCCCCTGCACCAACATTATATCATGCCGTGGGCAAACTGAACAGTCCATACCAAAAATAAGCCGGAATGTCCGCAGCGCGTTTCTTCCACTTACAAAAGCAGAAGAAACGCAGCCCCGGACACCGGCAGTCCAGCTTACCTCAGGTACCCCTCAAATACCAAATTCAATTACTTTTTCTTTTCTTCGTCAAGCCCTCATAAATCAGCATGGCACTGACAGCTGACACGGTACCTGTCGCTGGTGCATCCAGGTCAATCCCGTTTAGATTGCATGCCATGTTGACTGCGATTAATACAACCAGTATGATTACCATTATGGCAGTTCCTTTTAAAAAGTTTTTCATATCCTCTTTCTCCTCCTTACCGGGTGTTGTTTTGTGTTCCTTACAAATACGATTATACCTGTTTTTCACCGACTTTTACGAATGAATAGCCAATCATCTGTTTTCCGTCATTTTCGCGTTACCGCCCTCTTAAATGCCCGCTCAGGAATCGTAAACGCCAATATCAGGTATCCCCGGCGCCTGAAAATCTATTTCAACCCCTTCATCATACGCGTCGAGAGCAGACATTCATCTCCATTGACCATATAAATCACCCGGTTCTGAAAATCAATCTCTCTGATGTTGTCCCGATTCACCAAAAAGGAGCGGTGGCAGCGGTAGAACCGCCCGTCCACCTCTTTTTCGATCTCCTTGATTTTCCCCAGAAATTCCATCTGGCGGTTCCTGCAATGTAAAATAATCTTGTGCACGTTCGGAGACGTTTCGAAAAAGAGAATTTCATCGTAATCCACCGTAAACACCTTATCGTTTACTTTCACGGAATAATTAGCCTGCACTTTATTATTGGCGGACGCATATCTTTGATTTGCTTTCAGAATGCATTCGTATACCCTTTTCCCCAGCTCTTCGGGATTATCCTTCAAAATGAAATCCAGTGCCTCCAGCTTGTAAATAAATGTCATGTAACTCATCTCCGAATGGGTTGTGACAAAAATGATGAACCCTCTCGGGTCGTATTTTCTGATTTCCTGCGCCAGTGTCAGCCCTGTCATATCCGTCTCCAGCGCAATATCCAGGAAATAGATTCCCACGTCCTCCGTTTCCTTCACCTTTTCCAGGATTGTATGCGGGTTTTCCGAGACACAGCCAAGCTCCATGTCCAGATCTTCCATCAGGACAATATTTTCAATTATCTGCTGCAGGTGGTCTCTCTGCACTTCTATATCTTCACATATATATATATCTTCAGCATACCATGTTCCTCCCGTTTTATTCCGTTTCCACATAAGGATATAAATTGCAAATGTTTCTGTCCACCAGTATATATTATAAAATAAATTCCACGCTTTTTCCTGTTTTTGTCGTAAACGTCCGTTTTAGCGTCGTAAGCGAGTTTTGGCTTGCCAAGTCAGGTACAATAAATTATAATAATTCTATACTCTTGAGCGCAATCATTTGCCATATTCTGTTCGACATTGCGGCAGCGCTCACTCGTTATACATTTCATTTGGTAAATGTGTTTGACCGCGAGTATAAAATATACTGCATTAAGGAGTATCCATGCTTACACTGTATTTGACTGCTGCCATATGTAATTCGCTTCTGTTTACCAGCGATGTGATTATACTGACTTATCCGCGTCTTTCCATAAAAAAATACCTGATATTCTTTTTATCGACTTTTGCGCTTTGTTTTATGCATGCAAAATTTTATTTTTCTTTTATTGTCCTGGTCTTACTGGTGGTGAATTCGCTCCTACTATTGAAATTCACCGGGAAGCCCTATTCTGTTTTTTATTTTCCGCTTGGCTATATCACCAACTGTATTATAATCAATATGGTATCATTTGCTGCCAATATGCTGTGGGATATCTCCGTGAAAGAATTAAATTCCACCCAATTTCTGATTATCACATTTGCCATATGCACCTTTATCCTGTCCTGCCCCGTTCTGTATCTGGTCAGGCGCCTGTTCCGAAAATATCTTATCAATATTTTTGAAAAGATGAACCGAAAGCTGTTCGTTTTTATCGCACTTACCCTTATACTCTGCGCATTTATGGTTTTCACCATGGCTTCCTTTTTTGATACTGTGGACATTACGCACACAGAGTACTTTTTAATGGCTTCTTCCCTAACTCTGTATTCTCTGTTTACAATGAGCATGCTTTTTATCGTGCTGCACTCGGCCAGCAAAACCTATGAGGCCCGGGAAAAAGTGGAATATCTGGAGAATTTGAATGAATACACAAGGAACCTGGAAATGGTATATAATAACCTGCGTTCCTTCAGGCATGATTATATCAATATTATGGCCTCCCTGTCAGCCTATATTGACGAGAAAAAATATGAGGAGCTGGAAACCTTTTTCTATGAGCATATTCTGCCCATGCAGAAAAATCTCACGCAGAAAAACAGCTCCCTGGACAAACTGTTCCGCATCAGCTTACTGGAATTGAAAAGCATTTTATATACCAAGCTGCTCCTGGCCGTCAACCAGGATATCGAAGTGAATATCGACATTCCGGATGAGATTGACTCCATCCATATGGACCCGGTTGACCTGACCAGAATGCTGGGAATCTACCTGGACAATGCCATTGAGGCATGTCTGGAAACAGAGCATCCGATCCTTAACTTTCATCTGGGCAAAACGGAACGGGATATCGTATTTATCATATCAAATACGTTTATTGACAAAGGGCTCTCCATTGCCCAGATGTATAAAAAGGACATCACCACAAAGGGGGAGGGACATGGCATCGGCCTCCACAATGTGTCTGAAATATTAAACCGCTATGATAATATTTCTCATGAAACCTTAATTGAGGACGGCTTGTTCATACAGCAGGTCCAGATATCGTAAATATGGCTCTGTTAACGTTTTATCATTCAGAAAGGAACTTAACAACATGAAAAAGAAACTTTCCCATTTCCTCCTCTGCTGCCTGCTCTTTCTTGCCCTGGCTCCTTCTCTTCATCCGCAAGCCGCCTCCGAAAGCACCGGCAAACAGGTGGACGTTCTCTTCCTCCACGATACCCACTCCCACCTGAACAGCTTCCCCACCGTGGAAAACGGGCAGGATGTCATTTTGGGAGGCTTTGCCGGAATCAAGACCCTGATCAACCAGGCAAAAGAGTCGAACCCAGATGCCCTTTTGCTGGACGCAGGAGATTTCTCCATGGGGACGCTGGTACAGACCATTTTTCACACGGATGCCGCGGAGCTGCGGATGCTGGGCTTCCTGGGCTGCGATGCCACCACGCTGGGCAACCATGAATTCGACTACCGTTCCTCCGGCCTGGCAGGCGCCCTGAATGCCGCCAGGGAAAGCGGAGAACCTGTGCCTGCCATGGTTCTGTGCAACATTGACTGGGAATCCATGGAAGCAGAGGGGCTGACTGCGGATCAGCAGCTTCTGAAGGATGCTTTTGAAGCTTACGGCATGAAGGATTATGTGGTGCTGGAGAAAGGAGATGTGAAAATAGCGGTTCTGGGTGTCTTCGGCAGGGATTCCCTTGCCTGTGCGCCTACCTGTGTGCTGAAATTCCGGGATATTTCCGAAGCAGCCGCCGAGACAGTCCGGAAAATCCGGGAAAACGAAGAGGTGGACATGATCGTCTGTGTTTCCCACAGTGGAACGTCCGAAGATGAACGCAATTCCGAAGATGAGATTCTGGCAAAGGCAGTACCGGATATCGACCTGATCATCAGCGGGCACACCCACACCACCCTGACCCAGCCCATCCGGCACGGCGATACCTATATCGTATCCTGCGGCTCTTACGGCAGGAACCTGGGTCACCTGTCCATGTCCCGGAACCTGGAGGGACGCTGGACTATGGATGCTTATGAGCTGATTCCCGTCACGGAGGAAATTCCGCCGGACAACGCCGCCCAGTCCAAGATTGACAGCCTGATGGAGAAAGTGGATGCCGGCTATCTGTCCCGGTTCGGCTATACCAGAAACCAGGTGCTGGCACAGAATTCCATCGCATTTGCCACTTCCGGCGACCTGTACGAGACCCATACGGAGCATAATCTGGGAAATCTGCTGGCGGACGCCTTTTCTTACGCGGTAAATAACGCCGAGACTTCCGACACGCATCCCGTGGATGTGGCCATTGTTCCATCGGGCTGTGTCCGGGATACCTTTGCCACAGGAGACATCACCGTGGAAGATGTGTTCAACGCCTATTCCCTGGGCATCGGCGCGGACGGCATTCCCGGTTATCCTCTGATCAGCATGTACCTCACCGGCGCGGAGCTGAAGACCGGCGCGGAAATCGATGCCTCCGTGTCCGATTTCATGCCTGCTGCCCGGCTTTACCTGAGCGGATGCCATTTTTCCTTCAATCACCACCGGCTGATTCTGAACAAAGTCACGGACTGCTACCTGACGGACGAAAAAGGCAGCCGCATTGAAATAGAGGACGACAAGCTTTACCGCATCGTATGCGACCTCTACAGCGGCCAGATGCTGGGAGCCGTGACAGATGTGTCATATGGTATCCTGTCCGTGCAGCCCAAATTCGCGGACGGCACCCCGATTGAAGATATCGAAGACGCCATCATCACTTCCGGCGGGCAGGAGATAAAGGCCTGGGCTGCCATCGCCGGATACCTGGATTCTCTGGAAGATACGGACGGAGACGGCATTTCCAATGTGCCGGAATCCTATGCTTCCGCCCAGGGCCGTAAAATTGTGGAGGACAGCCGCGCAATCGGGGACTTGATAAAAAATCCCAATAAATTCACCTTTATCATCGCGGGAGCTGTCCTGCTGGTCGTGGCGCTGGCGGTTCTGCTGATTATATTGATCGCGAAGCTGGTGAAAAAATGCAGGCACAGAGTTTAGCGGATGCACTCCCGAGTATGGCAAATTTGTGCTGTATCTGATATACTATGTTTCAACAAACCAGAAAGTGGGGTATGGCTATGAATAACCTTCAAATAACTGATATGACCGGCGCTTACATTGAACACTCCATGGTGATCACAAATTTCGTCAGCATTACCGGCAGTCAGCTGAAAAACAGTTTATGCCGCGTGTTTCCGGATAATGTGCAATATACATGGTGGTTTGGAGACGAAAAAAAGACGGTAATCCCGGATGCATCCATTAATTGCCAGGTTCGGTCACGAAGAGGAAATACCTTTGTAAACGCACCTCAATTTGTGATGGAGGTATTATCGGATTCTACAGAAAAATATGACAGGACAATCAAAAAAGAACTCTACCGGAAAGAAGAGATTAACGAATACTGGATCGTCGACTGGCAAAAAAGGCAAATTGAGATATACACTTTGGATTATGACGAAAACCAGGAGCCGCAATATCATCTTTTTAAAACAATAACAAGAGAAAACAAAGAGGAATTAGAAATTGTCCATTTTCCCAACATCAAAATAAACTTTGATGAATTATTTAATCTGGATTGGTAGGACCGGAAGGCTTCAGGAAGGAAGCCCGCCGCACGGCATCCGGCCCGAACCGCTCTCTGATGCTGTCCATGGCGCGGTCAAGCTTCTCCAGTTTTTCGTAATCCATATCGTCAAAGAGCGACAGCTGCCGGTTCTCCCCCTCTCTGGTCACTTTGCCGGTCTGCACCCCCAGAAGGCGTATGGGAGTGCCGTCCCACAATTCGTCAAAAAGCCGGCATGCCGCCCTGTATATTTCATCCGTAATATTGGTGGCATGCTCCAGCACGCACTGGTGGGAAGTCCGTTTCAAGTCGAAATAGCGGATCGTCACGGACACTGTCTCAATCCACACCTCATCCCGCCTAAGCCGCCTGCCTACAGTCTCCGACAGGGAGAGCAGTATGTTTTTCGCAGTGTCTCCATCCGTCACGTCAAAGGCGATAGTCACGGAATTGCCGTATCCCTTGTTATCCGGGGCTTCCGCTTCCACCAGAGCCACATCCCTTCCGTTGGCGAAGTTCCAGATAGCTTCCCCGTGCTTCTTAAGCGCAGCCCTAAGCATCCCCGGGTCAGCCTGGGCCAGTTCTCCTATAGTGTTGATTCCCAGACTCTTCAGCTTCTGCTCCGACGCCCCACCCACCAGGAACAGCTCCCGCACCGGCAGCGGCCACATCTTCTCTCTGATTTCCTCCGGAAACAGGGTATGTACCTTGTTGGGCTTCTCAAATTCCCCTGCCATTTTCGCCAGCAGCTTGTTGCTGGAAATCCCTACATTTACCGTGAATCCCAGCTTTTCGTAAATCTCGTCCCGCATGGTATAAGCGGCCTCCAACGGCTTTCCGAACAGCAGCTCTGTCCCCGTCATGTCCACAAAGGCCTCGTCGATGCTGAACTGCTCCACCGTATCGGAATATTTCCGCAGAATTTCCATCAAAGCTTTGGAATTTCTGGCGTATAATTCGCGGTTCGGCTCCACTATCACCAGGCTGGGGCATTTCTTAAGCGCGTCCACAATGGGTTCCCCGGTACGTACATTATATTTCTTCGCCGGAGTAGACTTGGCCAGAATAACGCCGTGCCGCTTCGCCATCTCGCCGCCCACCGCAGAGGGGATATCCCTCAGATCCAGGGACTCCCCCAAGCATCGCAGCCTGTATACCGCCTCCCAGGACAGAAACGCGCTGTTTACATCAATATGAAAAATAACCCTGTCTCTCATAGGCCTCCTGCTCCGGTTTTGGTTTCCACAAAACTATTTCGCCAAAAAAGCGCAAAGACCTGTACGTGTTTTCAAGCCTTTGCACCTCTTTATTCATACACATGTGTTAAGTAACACCCTTATCTAAAATCGTTTCTAGGATATTTTACTTTTTAATTCCCTGACATCAGATTCCAACATGCGGACTTTTATGGCCAACATTTCTACTTCATTACTGGGCCTCATTGCATCGTGAAGATTTCTTGATAAGTCAAGATGCCCTTCGGCTACCCGCTGAATATTGACGCGAATTTCATTTTCAATCACCAAATTCGTTTTTGTTACCTGCTGCCTGACTTCTTTCATCTCTGTCTCAAGGCTGCTTACTCTTTTGTCAATGCTGTCAACCTTTTCGTCAAGGCGGTCTACCTTTTCTTCCAGGCGATCCACCTTTTCCTCCAGGTGGTCTACCTTTTCTTCCAGGTGGTTTAATCTTTTGTCAATGTTGTCAACCTTTTCGTCAAGGCCGCTTATCTTTTGGAGAATCAGATCAAGTTTTTCGCTTTCTGCCATGTACTTGTCCCTCCTTATTATAAGTCTCGCATCTGCCTGTTTTCCGGATACACTAAAAGACAGGCGGTATATAGACTATATCACATTTAAGACATAAAGTCTAGAAAAATGACAAAATTTCTTCATAAAACCAAAACGGAAAAACGTTATGTTATCAAACATACCACTCCCTCTGCAAAGAATACATTTCACGATACAGTCCGCCCTCTCTGCGCATCAGTTCTTCGTGCTTCCCCTGTTCCACGATTTCTCCCCGGTCGAAAACCAGTATCCTGTCCGTCTGCGCCGCAAATCCCAGGCGGTGGGAGATAAATATCACAATCCTCTCTCCTGCCAGCCGGTAAATCATATTGTACACCTCGATTTCCGACAGCGGATCCAGATAGGCCGTTGGCTCATCCAGAATCCAGATTCCTGCATCCTTTTTCGCCAGCAGCCTGGCAATGGCAATCCGCTGCCACTGCCCTTTGGAGAAGTCCCCCTCATTGTCCAGCTGTCCCAGGCGGGTATCCAACCCCCTTTCCAGGCTTTCCACCTTTTCCCTCAGCCCCACCGTGTCCAGCAGACTCCAAAGCTCCTCATCCGTAAGGCTTCTGTCCGGGTCACCCATCTGTATATTTTCCCGGATGCTCATCTGGTATTGATAAAAATCCTGAAAAATACAGGCTATGGAGCGGTTCAGGCTGACCTGCTTTCCGCCCACCGAGACAGACCCACGCCCGTCAGCCAGGAGAGATGCCAGTATGGTCACAAAGGTAGTCTTTCCGCTGCCGTTCTTCCCTACGATCATAAGTTTTTCTCCTTCCCTCAGAACCAGTGAGAGGGGCTTCAGCGCCCTGTCCTGTGACTGAGGATAGCAGTACTCCGGCAGCTCTATCTCTATCTCCCCCTTCCGGTACAGGAACGGGGAGGGCTCATATTCCCCGTAATCCAGGATTTTCCGGTAGTTGGATACTGTCCTGGCATCCGCCCTGTTTTCCATCAGGTTCCACTGTATCCCATTATAAGAGTCCAGAATACAGTTCAAAAGGCTGTTTGCCATGATCAGGAAGCCCACCTGCAGCTTTCCGTCCAGAACCTCAAACGACAGCAGCGCAAGCATGACAATGTACGGAATATTGAGCAGAATCCGGGACGTCTGCAGGTTCACCTCAAACTTCCTGAAAATCTTCATCCGCTCCCTGTAGCAGTCCTGGAACGCGCCTTCCCAGAGTTTCGTAAAATATCCGAACAGCCGGTTCGCCCTGTATTCCTGATGGGAAATCTTATCTCCGCAGAGGCTGAAATAGTACTTCTGCTTCTGGTCATACTTCTGCACCGCATCCCAGCAGGACCAGATTCCGGAAAATTTCCTGGTAAGAAATCCGTTGAAAACCACGAACAGGACCAGATAGGTCAGCACATACCATGGATTGACCCTGGACAGATATGTACTGTAAATCAGCAGCAGCGGAAGCGCGGTGATGTAAGCCGCAATGCTCCGCACATACTTGGGAAAGATTTCCTCCATCCTGCTTTTCGCATCATGTATCCTGACCATGGACTCATGGCTCTCAAAATATTCCATTTTAACGTCTGCGAGTTTACTGTTCAGCGTATCCCTGGTGTAATAGTTCAGGGAATACACAAAGCCAAGCTCCACCCTGTCCCTCAGAAGCTCCAGCAGTATGAAAATCCCCTTCAGCAGCCCGAAGCCCACAATGATACGGACCACATATTTCCACTCCTGTTCCCCCAACGCCAGGGAATAGACACTGTTGATAACCCATTCCGTGGAAGACAGTTCGGCAAAGACACGAAGCGTGCACAGCACTGACAGGAAAAGGAACAGGTAATATCCTCTTTTATCCGCCCTGCGCGCCGTATCGTGAACCGTCTTAAGTGCGCTCCAAAAACCGAATTTTTTCATCCCTAAATCCTCCCCGTGTGCTCTGGCACACATATCATTTGATATCTCCGACATTCAGAATTATGTAAAACCTGATACTGCCTGTTCCGGAAATTCCAGAAATACAATAGAAATTGCCATAAACCTGTATTCGTTACCTTCGGAACCCCACCTGGTAACTGCCAGAAAATGAATTCTCACATGGAACCTTCATACAGTTTCCGCTGTTTCTGAAACATACGGTGGTATCGCCCTTTTTTATCCAGAAGCTCCTGATGAGTGCCTTCCTCCACAATGTGCCCTTTCTCCATAATGCAGATCCGGTCCGACAATCTGGCGAAACCGATGCGGTGGGAAATCAATATGGCAGTCCTTCCGGCGATAATCTCCCGGAACCGCCCCAAAAGCTGTATCTCTTCTATCGGGTCCACGGACGCAGTCGGCTCATCCAGTATCAGAACCTCCGGATTCCCCATATATGCCCGGGACAGAATGACTCTCTGCCACTGTCCTCCTGACAGTTCACGGCCCTTTTCGTCGTATGCCTTGCCCAATACGGTATCCAGCCCTTCCGGAAGCTCGGACAGCAGTGTCTCCAGATGCCCCTTCTTCACTGCATCCTGAATCTTTTCCTCATCTTCCAGGTCTTCTACGGAGCCGACTCCAACGTTCTCGCGCAAAGTCAGGCTGTATTTGGCAAATTCCTGGAAACCGATACCGTATTTTCTGGCGTACTCCTCCCTGTCCAGTTCCTCCAGCTTCCCGCCGCAGCAGTAAATATCCCCTTCATAATCCTCCAGCAGACCACAGATGACTCTGGAAAGGGTGGTTTTCCCGCTGCCGTTTTCCCCCAATATACTGATGACCTCCCCCGGCTTCACCTTGAGGGAAACGTGGTCCAATGCATATGCCTCCTGGCCGGCATACCGGTAACTTACCTCCCGCATTTCCAATCCCTGGAAACTTCCTGGCGCTTTCCTGCCCGTTTCCGGCGATTTTCTGTCCGTTTCCGATGCTTTCTCGTCCATTCCCAGCGCTTTCCTGTCCGTTTTCAACGCTTTCTCGTT
This sequence comes from Lachnospiraceae bacterium UBA7188, assembly GCA_002490995.1. GTDB lineage: Bacteria > Bacillota > Clostridia > Lachnospirales > Lachnospiraceae > Acetatifactor. Next base: position 31,576 of record DKVC01000204.1, on the reverse strand, counting down.
CATTTTCAGCGCTTTCCTGCCCGTTTCCGGCACTTTGGGGTTGACATAGCTGTCATATTTATCCACGTACTTCAGTTTTTCGAACATACTCCCGCTTACAACGGAAATAATCGACATGATTCCCCATGAAAGGGACCATACGCTCCTCTCGAGAAATACAAATTCGTCCACCTGAAGCTTTCCGGTAAATACTTCATAGGAAAAGTACAGCAGCAGCAGATCCGTAAAAATGCTCTGCAGTATGCCGGGGATAAAATTCCATACCTTCAGCTTCTTCTCCAGGATACATTTCTCCGATTCCACCTCCCGGTATTTCTCCCGCCACAGGGCTGTCAGCTTTTCCTTCAGCCTGTACAGCCGGATTTCCTTAGCCGCCCCCCGATCCACGAAAACGTCATCATAATAATTCTTGTTCCGCTCCGCATTTACATACCGGTCATTCAGGGCGACCCGCTTTTTTACCGCGTACAGATTCACCGCACACATCACTGCCGACAGCAGCAGGATATACAGAAAGACCAGCGGGCTGAACAGGCTGATGGCAGCGGAGAAGACGATGATCCTCAGGATACTGTATATCAAATCGTTAAAAATGACTTCGCTGAGGCTTGTGGTATCATCGATATGCCCTTTTATGTATTCATACCGGTCATAGAATTCCTTATCGTAAAAAGCATCCTGTCCGGTCTCATAGGCCCTGCGCAGAAATCTGCGGTGAAAAAGCTTTTTCGCCTTCCGGGTATAGGCCGTTTTCACCATCTGGGTAAAATTGTCCGTATTCCCGCCAAACGTAATACAGACAAAGAAAACCAGCACCAGAAGAGCCGCCTGAAATCTCCCTGACACATTTCCTCCGGCCGTCAGCAATCCGGTCAGCAGCTTGAATGTGTAACTCATCCCAAGCTGCATCAAAACAAAAAACAACATCATGCCTATATTAAAAATACATAATACAGGTGACGACTTCACTGTCACACCGCAAAAACGAATCAGCTTTTTCAGCATATGTGTATTCCTCCTGTTTCTTTTCCCCCTCTGCGCTCCGAGAATGATTTATTTTCCTCTGCAGGTTATTTTCCGGTAGTTCCTTCGACGGGCTGATTCCGCCGTTAGGAATTATCGAAAAAACTGATACAGCTTTTTTAGAAAAAAGTCTGTCATTTCCGATAAATGATTCTGCTTATACAGTGCCAGTAAAAATAAAAAGGTTGGCGGATTTTAAAAAATTTACCATCCACACCAACCTTTTTTACTGCTATCCCATTATTCCTTCTCCCCAGGCAGCTCATCACAGAACATGATCAGATTGGAGGTCACCCGCTCATTCTCCGTCAGCGGCTTGAAAGTTCCGTTCCGATAAAGGATATCCATTCCCATAAGGGCCACAGTATTACCGATAAAGCTGCCTGTGCTCTGGCTGATAATCAGATCCTGCATCTGGGGCGGATACCCCCTGGCTGCATTCACCGCATACTCCAAAGCCAGGTGCGCAAATTTATCCCTGACGGCATTGTCCAGTTCCGGTATTTCCCCGAAGAAATGCTCCGCTGTACCCTTTACCATCATGATATTGACCGCATTATCCTCTGTCAGGAATTTCCTCTCCCTGAGGCGCTGTATCTTGTCCTTACTGACAATATCGTCATGAATCATCCCGCCCACAAACTCATAGAGAGCTTCGTAATCCGAAGTCAGATTATTCTCCCATGTGCCCTCCCTGGAACAGTATCTTGTATCAACAGACCAGCCATATACCGACGGATATTTGCAAGACATTCGATTCATATCGCCGCATGCCCAATAGGGCGGAATGTCAAGCGTCGGTACATAATCCGGATCCGACCGGACCGCGTTCAGATTAACCGTCACGATGTAGCTGCCGCCATCCGTTGTCTGAACAAAATACCTGGATAAATCCTTATCACTCCAAATGCCGCATTTGTGTGAAATACCGTAGTAGACTGCCGCCGCTTCCATCAGTTCGCGGTTCCCTCCGGGAATATATATATCCTTCATGTCCCGCACAGCCGCCCTGACAAGAGGCACATATTCCTTCACCAGGCTTTCAGCAATCTGAAGCTGATCTTTGACCTTCTTCTCATATAACTCATAGGAATATTCCTCCGGCGTAAAATTCACAAATGTAGTATACCGGTTTCCGGTTGTCCTGACCAGGAACCCATTGCCCTCCAGAAAGTCAATCCTGTCCTCCAGATAGACCAGCGTCATCCCCATTTCCTCCGCAATTTCCACTTTTGTCCTGGGTTTATGATAGACACTGTATACAATGTTCAGGTTCATTTTATCCTCAAGATAAAATTCCGGTCCGCCCTTCATCCCCGGCCTTCCGTCGTGCCCCACCTCTACTGCCGTAATCGGCGTCAATCCTAATTTTCCGATTCTTCTTTCCATTGAAAAGCCCTCCTTCAATTCATTCCTCGCCTTGTTTAAATGCCATTTTACGGTTCCTTCCGGAAGCCCCATCTCCCTTGCAATTTCCGAAATAAGCTTGTTTTTATAATAGAAATCGTAGACGATACGGCGTCGTTTTTCTGTCAGAAATGCGATTTCTCTCCGCAGTTTTTTACTTTCTTCGTCGCTGTCCTCCAGCGCATATTCGTCATAAACGGGAATCTCCATTCCGTCAATGGAAATGCCTTCCTGCTTTTTTCTGGTGGAAACATATCTGGCATAGGTGTGCTCGCTGATGCGCCAGATATAGCCCTCTACGTTGATGACCTCTTTTGCCCGCAGCAGGGAAAGGTATACCTTCTGGACAATCTCCGCACACAGCTCCTCCGCCTCCTCGTAGGAATAGCATTTTTTAATTGCGAAGCCGTACATTTTCTGAAAATATTCCGTTATGATTTCATCTGCTCTCTGTTTTTCCATTTTGACCTCTGTCTGTTTCAGCTCATGAAGTTCCCTGGGAGCGGGAAGTTCCTTAAAAACTTTTTCCTTAAGAACTTTTTTCTTGGGAATTTGTTTCTTTGCTTCTTTTCCTTAGGAATTTTTCTTTTCCTCACTCCGGCGCCGGATACTTATATAGTAGGAAGAATCTTAAAAAGGTTGGCGGTTTTTCAATTATTTTAAAAAAATTTTGAATCCCTGCAGCCCGACAGTCTGGGACACTCCGGCCGACCATACCTCCCCGGGCGCACAACGAAAGAGAGCGTATCGATTATCATTCAATCAATACGCTCTCTTACAGTTCCTCATCCAACGGACTTTACCTCCTTTATTCAGTTTTCTCTATATCATCCAACTATCTTCCATTTCTTTCCGCATGCTTTCCACTTTATTCTCTGTACTCGTGTACTGTAGCGCCCTGATGTCATTTCTTTCAGTGTTCCGTTACCATTTTGTGTGCCGCACTCTTTTGTCTGATTTAAGCCTCCTGTCATTTCTTGTTGTCTTTCTTTCAAACATGTTTGTATTAATTATTCAGTTGTCTTTAAAATGGAAGATGTTGTTGTCTGTTTGTTGAGTTTATTATAACCCATATCTTCTCATATGTCAACATCTTTTTTAAATTTTCTTCAAATTATTTTTTATTTTTATATCGTCAGAATATTCTGTCTTTTATTGACAGATAACCTGTTTCCGCTCCGCACATGCCCACTTCGGAATTGTGCAAAAAACACTTTCAGATATCCACGCCGCTTTCATCCACCAGCTTCCGCAGCTGCTCTATCTGATCCGCCGTCATGAGGCGTGACTCCTTTACTGATAATAACTCGCCTGCATATGATAAAGCGTATGATAATAACCTTTTATTTGCATCAGTTCCGTATGCGACCCAAACTCACATACCCGTCTATCTTTGATAACCATAATTTTATCGCAGAATTTTGCGCTTGCCAGCCGATGAGAAATAAAAAAGGCCGTTCTCTCATAATATTCCACATATTTCGCCGTATCCGAGTAACCGATTAAAGTATTGGAAATCCTGCCGAAATATTGGCGGAAAAGCGCGATATTACTGATTGTAAGGGAGAAATAACCAATGGATAACGCGCCCGCTAATACAGAATAGCCTAAAGCTGCATAAATAATCAGGTCGATGCCATGGGAAAGGAGCGCCCCAATTCCTCCCTGCAGATCAGCATACCGCTTCTTACGAAGCTCTAAGCCGAGATTCTTTTCCACATAGGCGGCTGCTTTTTCTTTCATTTTGTCGCCTAAATCAAAAATCCTCAAGTCCTTGGCGCTCTTGCCGCTTGTGGCAATTTCGTCAAAATAGCAGACATGCCGCTGGTTCTTTATGATCTGATTGTCAAGCTGAAACCTGAGCCCAATAAACCTGGCCGAAAGAAACCCCTCCAGCAGCATCCCCCCGACCACCACGGCAATCAGCCAGATATTGATATGGATTAAAAGGGCACAGGAAACCCCGAAGGCAATCAGGCTTGAGAAAAGCGAAACAAAATTCCATACGGTATCGGACAGCCTGTACCTGATAAAGTCGCCTGCCAGCGCCTGGAGTTCCTGAATGCCTTTTTCTGCTAAAAGACCGTAATCCAGTTCCATGCTCTTTCGGTGAAAAGCACTGTAAAGCTTTCCCACCACCAAAGATGTCCTTCCGGGCCGAAGGCTGTTAAAAAAGATTTGACCAGGTTAGCTGCTAATTGGAGCATAAGCAGCAAAACGCATATGGCCGCAAACTCCCCAAACGGCTGCCGCCTAAATCAGTGCTGATTTTTTGAAGATAGGAGGATTTCTTTCTGTATTCCGTTTCTTCTTTCGTATCAATAAAATTCTGCCGTGCATTCAGATAATCATAGTAAATGCTGATGAGCAGTGAAGCTGCCAGGGGAACCAATATAACAAACGATGCCGCGGATATAATCCACAGTACGCCAGCCATTGTAATCACACTGGATAGCAGGTTTTTCAGGCATTGTATTACCAGATCCAGGCTCCCGTTATCTATTGCGGCAAGCGCAAAATTCTTCTTGTCTATAAAACTTTTACTCTGTATTTCAGCATAATCAGCATGCAGGCAGACATCGTCCACATCCAGCCTGATTTTTGCTTCCAGACGTTTTTTGACATACTGGAGCCGATTATTCGTCAGGCTTAAAACCACTGACAGCGTCAGCATAATGAAAATGACAGATACTATCGTCCCTATGTAGTCCGAAAACAAGACCTGTTCCGTCAGCAAATCGATAGAATAACTCATAAGGTACATTCCAGGAAATACCTTGATTGCGTCTAATACAATACTGATAAGCATTAACAAAAAATATTGTCTGTCCTTTATCCAGATAAATTTGACGCTCCTTTTTGAGCAGGAAAGTAACAGACTGAGTTTTTTATTCATCCTTATGCCCGCCTCCCTTCATCACGCTTTTCACTTGCGTATATATAGTAGGGGGAATCTTTAAAAGGTTGGCGGTTTTCATAAGATTTTCTGAAACCGGATATCCTGAACGCAACTGAAATCAAGCAGGACACTCCCCTATCCGATATAATAGACACAGAGCAGTCAAAACGAGAGGCAGAAAAAATGTACGAATGGCAGAAACAGATCCAGATCATTGTAGATGAAATCGACAGATGCATCAAAAACCATAACGATGAAGCCCTGACCCTGCGCGCTCTTTCCCGCAGGCTGGGATACTCCGAATATTACACCACCAGGAAATTCAGCGAGATATCCGGTATGACGTTCAGAGATTATCTCAGAAGCAGACGGCTTGCCTTTGCGTTAAAAGAAGTGCGGGACACTGACCGGAGCCTGCTGGATATCGCATTTGATTACGGTTTTTCATCACACGAAGCGTTTACGCAGGCTTTCAGGACAGCTTACGGCATCGCTCCCGGAGAATACCGCAGACATCCTGTTCCCGTAGTCCTCCGTACAAAAATAAACTCCTTTGACCGCTACTTTTTAGGAATCGGAGAGATAGGTATGGCAAAATCAACAGACGAAATCAAGATTTACTTTGTAACCATTCCCGCGCACAAATTTCTGCACATCAAGAACTTTGAAAGCTGCGGATACTGGGACTTCTGGCAGAAACAGAGCCGGATTCCCGGGCAGGACTGTGAGACCATCTGCGGGCTGCTGGACAGCATCAAGGGCAAGCTGGACGACAACGGCGGCAGCGAGTCCAACAGCAGCAGCGGACAGATCATGGCATTTATGAATGAGCCGAAAGGAAGGCTCTGCAGCTGGGGCTACCCTCTCGCAGAATGTTACGGTGTCAGGCTTCCCGCAGATTACTCCGGGGAGGTTCCGCCTCAGATGCTGCTGGCGGATGTTCCCGAAGGCGAGTATATTGTCTTCGAGCATGGCCCTTTTGATTACGAAAGGGAAAACTGCCAGGTGGAAGAGGCGATTGAGAAAGCCATGGCAGCTTTTGATTACGACAGCGCAGGCTACTATCTGGACACCACTCCAGGCAGAGTCTTCTACTTCTATCATGACCCGGAACGCTTCTGGAAGTATATCAGGCCGGTGAGGAAGCTGTAAAAACGGGAATATTTCCAAACATCTCACCGCTCCGGAGCCGCAGGGCTGCCGGCTTGCCATGCCGTCAGCCTGCTTTTCGGCCCCTTTCCGTCTCAAAGGATAAACGGACATGGAACCGGCTCATGAGCTTCAGCCGTTCTTCCCCGATCTAATTCACTTGAAAATCACCGGGAAATTATCTGAAAATTATCTGAAAATCACCCGAAAATCGTCCGAAAATCGCCCGAAAACAGCAGACACCAAGTCCTTAATCTGATACCGCATACAGCTTTCCCTCCCCATCCAGGAACAGAAAAACATCATCGCTGCCCGGAGAACAGGTGCCCAGCGAATAACTGCCCAGCGAATAACTGCCCAGCGAATCACAGGGAAGTTTCCCTGCGGCATTCCAGCGGCTGCCTCCGTCTGCCGTTTCAAATACCTGGTACACCGTATTTTCGTTTACCATTTTCAGAACAATGATTCCTCTGCCATGATCCTGGCGGCTGAAAACAGGCGGATACCCGTCTATATAACTTATCTTTTCACCGGCTTTTATACTTTCTGCGGAAGCTATCTTCTCATCCTCCCATGTAATCCCGCCGTCAGCGGTGGTGTACAGGTAACTGTCCACGCCGTGATAGGAAACCGCTATATACCCTTTCTTCCCGTGGAATGTAAGCCCCCGGGGATAACCCGCAATCTGATCCGACAAATCTGCCACAACGTTAAAGGTCCTGCCTCCGTCGGCAGTCTCCAGAAGTATCTTGGTCATCTTTCCCGTGCCTGGCGTGGAGCAGTAGAGCAGATAGCCCGTCTTCTCATCCGCCATGGCAAGGTACGCGCTGCCGGCATCACAGGTACTGCCGAAACCTGTGTAATCCAATAATGTCTTCTGCCAGGAGACGCCCCCGTCATTGGTATATTCCACGGTCAACTGCCCGTCTTCTTCCGGGAAATATGCCAGATACGCTGTATGCCCTCCAAAGAAGGACGCACTCAGAAATCCATCTGTAGCAGCATTGATTCCGTCTATCTTTCTCACCACGGAGAAGCTCTCTATTCCTTCCTCTGTAAAGAGCAGCTCATTCTCTGTTGTGAGCGCCCATCCTGACTGTTCGCCGTACATATAAATCTGCTTGAACGTATAGATGCTGTCAATTGCCTTACAGTCTACTGCCTCCCGTTCTTCATCACCGTTTTCGGAGTCTGCCAGTTCAAAGTTCCCTGTTCCGTAGTTCACTGCTTCTAAAGTTCCATATCCTTCTGTTCCAGAACCTGCGGCTCCAGGGTTTTCTGTTTCAGGATTTGCCAATTCAACCCCGGTTGTTTCAGGCATGGAACAACCTGTCAGCCAGGCCACCAGGATGAAGAATATAACTGCCGCTTTTCTTCCCATATAGTTTCTCCTCCTCTGCACGCTTTGGTCTACATCTTCCCACATCCGTGACGGCGAAATAACCCAAACCATTCCGCCGTCACCTGTCCTGCTATTCTGACTATAACCTGCACCTGCATCAAAGTTGAAAACAATATGCGATTTACTTTCTTCCAATCCGTAAAACGGTCCTTTTAATTTATATCCACACTCAGTCTGCCGAACCAGACAATCCTTTCAAAATATCGCTGTATGCAGCCAGTATTTAGTTATTTTAAAATTACTAATTTATATCTTACTAATTTTCAACTTACCGAATCACAATTTCCCTGTTAACCCCTATGACAGCGCTCTGTTCTGTTTTTTATCAGTATTTCTCCTTCCAGCTTTTCAACATAGATTCGTAAGTGTGGCGGCACATACCTCCCTGATTTTCCATGCATAAGGAAATGTTTCGTGCAGAGGCTTTTTACGCCACACTTCTCCGCCTTCCCCCGCAGGCTTCCTCAAATTCTTTCAATTTCCGTTTCGCCTCATCGCTTAAATTGGAGGGCACCTGAATCTGTATGGTCACATACTGGTCTCCGTGCACTTTGGAATCCTTCATGGAAACGATCCCCTTGCCTTTCAGCCGGATTTTTGTGCCTGACTGTGTGCCTTCCTTCACCTTGCACAGCACTTTTCCGTAGAGCGTCTCCACCATCACTTCCCCGCCGAACACTGCCGTAGTGAACGGAATGTTGGCCGTGGTGTAGAGGTCCATGCCCCGGCGTTCATAGCCCGGCTTTTCTCCCACGTTCACTTTCAGAAGCAAATCTCCCGGGCTGCCGCCGTTTCTGCCGGGACGCCCCTTTCCTTTCAGCCGGATGCTCTTTCCGGTGTCGATGCCTGCAGGAATGTGCACCTTCAGGGACTGGCCGGCGGTTGCGCTCCCTCTGACCCCTGCCCCATCCTCCAGGCGGATGACCTTGTCGCATCCAAATGCCGCCTCGTCAAAGCTGACGGAGATTTCCGCCTGAATGTCGGCGCCGCTGCCCGAGCCGGAGTGTCCGAAGCCACTCTCCCCAAATCTGCCCTCTCCAAATCCGCCTTCTCCGGCTCCGCTCCCAAACATGCTTCGCAGGATATCTTCCATGTCCTGCCCCTCAAAATGGTACTCATAGCTGCCATTGCCTGCGCCCATATCACTGTATGCACCAAAATCCGGCCCCGTGCCCCGGTACGTACTGCCGTCACCTGACCTGTAGTACGTCCTTGAACCGGCTCCCTTGCCAAACAGGTCATCAAAGGGGCTTCCCCGGAATCCCTGGCTGCCGTAATCCGAAGCGCCAGCCCCGCTGCCGTCAAATGCCCCGTGACCGAACCTGTCATACAGCTTCCGCTTCTCAGGGTCACTTAAGATTTCGTAGGCTTCCGTCACTTCCTTAAATTTTTCTTCCGCCTGCTTATTTCCGTCACTTGTGTCAGGATGATATTTTTTTGCAAGTTTCCGGTATGCCTTTTTTATTGCATTGTCATCCGCATCGCGGCTCACTCCCAGAACCGCGTAATAATCTCTCTTTTCTCCCATAATATTCCTCCCTATCCGGTTCCTCCGACATTCCTTCGGCGGATACAACCATTTCACTCCTGTCCGCTCTGTAGCCGCAACCGTTCCTTTCCCGTTCGCTCAATAGCCGCAACTGTTCCTCTCCCGTCCGCTCTGTAGCCGCAACTGTTCCTCTCCCGTTCACTCAATAGCCGCAACCGCTCCTTTCATGTCCGCTCTGCCGCTGCCGGGAGCCTGATACTATAAGCTCCACACAAGAAAAATACCCTGCAGGGATTCGCCTGCAGGGTATCGTTTGTCATGCCGTAAGGCATCATCCCTCGATGGAAATATAATGCGCTTTCTGCTCCACAACCTTCTTCTCCTCCTTCGGCAGATGGAAAGTCAGGATTCCGTTCTCGTACTTCGGATGAATGTCCTCTTCTTTCACATGCTCGCCTACATAGAAGCTGCGGCTCATGCTTCCGGCATAGCGCTCGCGCCTGATATATTTGCCGTCCTCGTTCTTCTCGTCCTTGTCCAGCCCCTTCGCCGCAGTGACTGTCAGGTTGCCGTTCATCAGCTGCATCTGAATCTCGTCCTTCTTGAAACCGGGCAGGTCAATGTCTACCACGTACTCGTCATCGGTTTCTTTCACGTCGGTCTTCATCAGGTTCTTCGCATTCTTTCCATATAAAGTCCTGTCAACATTGTTAAACGACGGGAATGCGAAATCCTCCATAAAATTGTCAAATAAATCCTCTCTGAAAATACTGGGCATCAACATAATCATTCTCTCCTTTCATTCTCTGAAATCTATTTCAGCACTGTCGGAACAGCCCGAAGTGTCGCTTTCCTGAACCCGGGGATGACTGCTGTACTTTTCGCTCTGTGCTTTGTACTTTTGTCTGCTCCCTTGTTCTAGATGTAATATAACACACATTTTAGCACTCGTCAATAGGGAGTGCTAATAATTTTTATAAAAACTTTGTGAAGCAATTATAAAACAAGGATTCCCGAAATGCTGAATCTATATTCATTCTGTTATAATACTCCCCGAACCTTTCAGCAAAATGAGTGGAAAGCCATATTCCATGTTCTGCCGTTCTATCCACACAAACAACCGTGATACTCCGGCCGCTCAGTCATGCCTCTCATCCGCGCTGTCGAAGGTCTCGCAGAACCTTGCCGAAAAGGACGGTTCCTCACCGGCAGCATAGAAATGGGAAGTATCCCCGAAAGCTCCCATCCGGAAGATTGCTTTCCCGTTTCTGCGCTCTTCCGTGACCAATGCCGTCACCGAGGCAGGCGCCGCGCAGGTATGATGCCACAGCACCATGGGCGACACATTCATCAGGCGGCTCAGCAGTACGCACTCCAGCCCGAAATGACAGAAAAATACGATGGTGTCCCTATTGGGCTTCTCCGCTCTGTAATATTCGCCTTCCCTGACATAACCATGATTTGCCAGAAGTGCATCGAAGCCTCGTATAACCGTTTCGTACTCTTCTCTCACTCCGGCCTCGCGCATAACCTCCGTGTCTGCCCATCTGTCCCGCATAAAGTAGGCTTCTTCCTTTGTCCAGTCTTCAGGCAGCCAGTCCCAGGCCAGGGTCTTCCTCACCCCAATGGCATCCGGGCGGTTAATCCGGGGCCAGAATTCCTGCAGCCAGTCGCATGTGACAGCCTCCCGGTTCATTTTCTTTAACGTAAGCGACGCCGTATCCCTTGCCCGTCCCAGCGGGGATACATAAAATGCCGCCACGTCCAGTTTTGAAATCCTGTCGGCAAGCAGCGCCGCCTCCCGCCAGCCCTTTTCTGTCAGGGAATCCTTCTCATAGTCCGGATCCCCGTGCCTTACAATCAATAAACGCATCTCTTTTTCCTCCGTATATTCTTCACTGCTTCTTTCTCTGTTCCCTTTCGTTTTTCAGAGTACAGCAAAAAATGTTCGCTTCCTTACACCGCCACATCCAGAACCATCATCAGCACAAACCCGGCGGCCATTCCAATGGTTCCGATTTTCCCGCCCTCCCCGGCGCCTGCTTCCGGAATCAGTTCGTCTGCCACCACATAGAGCATGGCCCCCGCCGCAAATGCCAGAAGGTAAGGTAAAACGGGAACCACCTGCTCCGCCAGGAGAATGGTGACAATGGCTCCCACCGGTTCCACCACCCCAGACAGCACACCGTACCAGAATGCCTTTGCCCGGGTAACCCCCACACTCCGCAGGGGCATGGAGATAATTGCCCCCTCCGGCAGGTCCTGGATCGCTATGCCCACCGAGAGCATCATGGCTCCTGCCATGGTGATTCCTGTATTTTCCGTCATGGCCCCCGCAACGGCCACGCCCACTGCCATGCCCTCCGGCAGATTGTGGAGTGCCACTGCCAGTATCAGCATAATCACCCTGTGGCTGTCATCCGTTATTTCACTTCCCGCTCCATCCTTTGCCAGCGGCACAATGCCTTCCTGCTTTTTGCCTTCCTTCCCGGCCACCGGAACCAGCCTGCCCAGCAGCAGCAGGAAACCCACTCCCAGCAGGAAACCGGAAGCCGCCGGCAGCCAGGCAATCCGCCCCTGTTCCTCCGCCATCTCAATAGCCGGAATCAAAAGCGACCACACCGATGCCGCAATCATAACGCCGGAAGCAAAACCCAGCATCAGTCGTTCCAGCCACGGGTTCATCTTCGTTTTCAGGAAAAACACCATGGCCGCGCCCAGAGATGTCCCCAGAAAAGGAATCATTACAATTAAAGCTTCTTCCATATCCACTCCCATCCATCCGTCCGCCCGGTCAGGCCGGAAACTGCATTGCGCAGACCGGCTTTCCCTGCAGCACACATCCATTCAGAAACTGCCGGAAAATGACTGCCCATACGGCACGGTGTCATTTACTGCAGAATACGGCGGAAAGCCCGTTCAACGTACCTTCCGCCGCTCTGAATAATAGTATGTGGTTACGCATGTATAAAATGCTACGTCCGGATATAGAATAAGCTTAGAAAATTATAAGCTTTTTTCATGATATGCGCAAGACCGACTTTTTCATATACCCCCACTCAGCCGCGCTTATAAAATGCCGTCATGAGAACAGCGCACCATAAATTTCCGCCTACGCCTTCACCTTCAGGCAGCGGACGGCATTCAGCACTGCCAGCACCATGACCCCCACATCCGCAAATATGGCAATCCACATATTGGCGATACCGAAAGCTCCCAGTACCAGGCAGACTGCCTTGACAGTCAGGGCAAACACGATATTTTCATAGACGATACGCAGGCACTTCCTGGAAATCCGCATGGCAAGGGCCAGTTTCATGGGATTGTCATCCATCAGCACGATATCCGCCGCCTCTATGGCTGCATCCGAGCCGAGAGCTCCCATGGCTACGCCGATGTCAGCCCGGGAGAGCACAGGCGCGTCATTGATTCCGTCGCCCACAAAAGCCAGATTCTCCCTGCTCCCTTTCTGCGCCAGCAGTCCTTCCACCGCCTCCACCTTATCCGCAGGAAGCAGCTCACTCCTGAACTCATCCACATGCAGAAGCCCGGCCACATGCTCCGCCGTCTTCGCGCTGTCCCCTGTCAGCATGACTGTCTTTTTCACGCCTGCTGCCTTCAGTGCAGCAATCGCTTCGGCCGACTGCTCCTTTACCACATCGGAAATCAGGATATATCCGGCATAAATACCGTCCACCGCAATGTGAATAACCGTTCCCACTCCCACATTTTTTTCACAGGCAATTCCCAGGCTGTCCATTAATCTGTAATTCCCTGCGGCCACACTGTGGTGATTGACCATGGCAGTCACTCCATGGCCCCCGATTTCCTCCACGCTGCTGACCTTTGCCTTATCGATTTCCTGTCCGTACGCTTCCCTCAGGCTCCTGCTGATAGGGTGATTGGAATAGCTTTCCACATAGGCCGCGAGCTCCAGTAAGATTTTGCCGGATACTTTTGCTTTTTCAGTCTCTGCTTCCGCTTTCTCCCCTGAGCCTGCTTTGTTTTCCATAAATTCGGGAGAAGCATGAACCTCCGTCACCTGGAAAACGCCTTTGGTCAGGGTCCCTGTCTTATCGAATACAACATATTTCGTCTGCGCCAGCGCCTCCAGATAATTGGAGCCTTTCACCAGGATACCGCAGGCGGATGCCCCGCCAATGCCCCCGAAAAAGCTCAGGGGAATGGATATCACCAACGCGCAGGGACAGCTGATAACCAGGAATGTCAATGCCCTGATGATCCAGGTGCTCCACCCTGCCGGATTGCCCATCATCAGATTCACCACAGAGGGAATGACTGCCAGGGCCAGGGCGCTGTAGCAGACCGCCGGTGTATAATACCTGGCAAACTTTGTGATGAAATTCTCCGTCCGCGCCTTCTTCATGCTGGAATTCTCCACCAGATCCAATATTTTCGACACGGTGGACTCCCCGAATTCTTTTGTCGTCCGAATCCGCAGAAGACCGGAAATATTCACACAGCCGCTGATTACCTCTTCTCCCGTGCTCACCTCCCTCGGGACGCTTTCCCCGGTAAGCGCACTGGTGTTCAGGGTGGAATTCCCTTCCGTCACCACGCCGTCAATGGGAATCTTCTCCCCTGGCTGTACCAAAATGACGGTTCCCGGCTCCACTTCATCCGGGTCCACCTGCTCCACATTGCCCTCCTCATCCTCGATATTGGCATAGTCGGGGCGGATGTCCATCAGCGCGCTGATGTTCCGGCGGCTCTTCCCCACCGCCACCGCCTGAAACAGCTCTCCGATCTGATAGAAAAGCATAACCGCCACGCCCTCGGCAAATTCTCCCTCCATACCCTTGGCTTCATTGTATACGCCCAGCAGCATGGCTCCCACGGTGGCAACCGCCATCAGAAAATTCTCGTCAAAAACCTCCCCGTGCAGGATGCCCAGCGCCGCCTTGCGCAGAATATCATAGCCGATGATAAAATAGGGAATCAGATACAGGATAAATCTCAGATATCCCTCCACCGGCATAAACGCGAGCACAACCATCAGTATAGCTGCCGCAATAATCCGATATAGTACTTTTTTCTGTTTCTTTGTCATATTTTCTCACCTTTTTTCCAGATTCCGATACTGCTTTCCTGACAGGAAAAGGGCCATCTCAATGTGACAGCCCCTCCAAGCTTTTCCCTGTATATCACTCCAAAAAGATTTCGCAGTCATCCTCCACCTTCTTGCAGGCCCTGCGCACATTCTGCATAACCGCTTTCTCGTCCGCGCTGTCCGTAAACTCCACTTTCATCTTCTGTGTCATAAAGCTTACAGTGGCTCCCTGGACTCCCTCTACCTTTTTCGCTGCCTCCTCCATCTTAAGAGCGCAGTTTGCACAATCTACCTCGATTTTATACGTTTTCTTCATGATACCCCTCCTGGCAGTTTTTGTTTTGTATAACATTCATTCATATGAATTATTGTTCATATGTTTATATTACCACATTTTCCGGAAATGTCAATAAGAAAATTCACTGCCCCAGACAATATTTCAGGAATTGCCTGCCAGGCACCTCCTTACCATCTCCCCGATGACCTCCGCCATCCTGAAAAATCCTAAATCGTTTGGATGTGTCCCGTCTAACGTACAGTCATCCCTCCGGTTCCCCGCAAACAACTGGTACCCGTCTATAAAATATACATTTCTGTCCCCGTCTTTCAATGCATTCCTGTAAGTCTGGTATACCACGTCTCTCCGAAGGATATCTTCCTGCTCATACAGACGGATATCGGGCCTGGACACAAAGATGACCGGGGTCTTTGGATGTGCTGCCCGGTAAGTGCTGTAAACCTTCGAATGAGTCTCCTCCAGTGTTTTGCTGTCCGGCATGTTATGATCATAATCACAGACAAAAACACTTGCATCAATCCCTGCCAGATACTCTGTCATCTCCTTCTCTCCCCTGGCATTGCCCGAAAAACCCAGACACAGGAAATCTGCATTGATCTCCCTGGCAATAGCCGCCGGGTAGTGATTTCCCGGCCTGGAAGCACATCCACCCTGAGTAATGGAAGAGCCGTAGTACAGCACCGGTTTGATATCACGGTACTTCCGCCCCGGCTCCAGCTGCGCATTTTCGTCCACGCCGATAAACAATTCCGCTATCCCGCTGTAGAGTGGCATGTGAATGGTAATCTCCCGCATCCTGGCATCAGGAAACCGGACCACGGACTCATAGCTTTCCGGATGCTCAACCGGCGGGATAAAGGAGCCCTGGTACAAATCCTGCATTCCGTCATAGACATACAAATCCAGGCCATGGGAACCGGTAAGCGGCATATGAGGCATCCAGTGAGCATCCCTGAGCCGGACCTTCACCGCCACATAGTCGGAATCTGTCCGAAACCGGACACGCCCGCCTGCCGTATGTGTGCTTAGGCTTAAAACCCCCGGGCTCACTTTCTCCGCCGCCTCCGCAGGCAGGCGCATGTACTGGCCGCTCTCCCCTGCCCTGTACAGGCCGTATATGGCGAAGGGCTCCTGGAGGGCATTCCTGTATTTCAGCCCTTTTATGTCCAGTGTTGATTGTACTGCAAGATTGTGGTCGATTTCACTGAGTTTCATTTTGATACCTCCTGGTAATAATTTCTCTATGTTCAGGTAAATCAGGTGCATCTACTTCTAACCGCACCCAAGGACCTTTCGGAATTGCCGGAGCAGGCTCTTCCTTACCGGCTGCCAGCTCCCGGCAGGATATTTTCATCCGGGACAGGACTGGCTGTGAAAAACTCTCTTCTATTTTATCTTAATAGAAACAGTC
>DKVC01000204.1:0-15136 GCA_002490995.1 Lachnospiraceae bacterium UBA7188 | reverse complement strand
TATTTTATCTTAATAGAAACAGCTTTACAAGAATAAATAAGAGATTACGTTGATTTAGCTTGCGGAGTCGTATCCGGAACACTATAATAGAGACATTTAAATAAACTTGGCTTTCTCACTTTCTCCGGAAAAAACTGTTAATCGGAATAAAGCATGGCTCCACAGAAAACGTAAACTGCCGGTGCAGCATAGGCTAAACGCCACTTACTGCACCGGCAGTCCCGACACATTCGAATGTCAATCCGGTTCTGGATGGTCAACGCAACCTCCCGGTCTGCCTTATCGGCTGATTGCTCAGAAAGTAATACCTGACATCAATTTATTCTTTCTCATATACCAGCAGCGAAGCCGGAACCGGATAGTCCACCCCACTGAGAAACAGCCCTTCCTCCCTGGCTTTACAAATCACCATCATGGGCACGCTGTCGCCGCAGAACATGTACTGCTGCCATTTTGGAACGCTTTTCAGGTGGGAAGGAAGCCTTACATAACCGCTTTCGAATACGGGCAGCAACACTTCACGGACATAGCCGGCGGTTTTTTCCGCATACTCCGAAGCCAGGCTGCACTCCTCCTGATACTCCGCCCGGGCAAGCACCGGGATATCCAGCTTCAGCGTATCCTCCCTTCTCAAAAACCCCTGTTCTATCAGACTGTCTGCATCCTGCAGCACATGGGCGTACACAGCGGATTCTTCTGCGGGAACCTTCTCCCACAATTCGTAAAACCATTTTACATAAGAATCTGCCTTTTCATAATCAGGGCAATTCCCGAAGGACGTACCGTAACTGCACATTTCCAGATACCGGGCATCCCGGAAATTCTTCTCCGCAAAACCAGCCTCTCCGTCAACGCCGTATTTCCAGAATTCCGCATCATCCTCCCTGCGGTACCCGGCCGGATACTGCATACCTATGGCAATCCACCTTCCGCCGCCCTTCCGGTAAGGGTATTCCGAATAAGGCATGGCTCCTGTCACTTCATCTCTCACTATAACATGGGCATTCATCAAAATTTTCACGCAGAAATGTAGTTCCAGCTTAGTCCGCGCATGCCCTGTCTGGCGCTGGTACCAGGGCTTCTCCCGCAATTCCTTAAGCCCCTGCTCCGCATATTCCCAGAACAGCGTGAAATGCTTCTCCACTGTGTCAAGCTGCTTTGCGAAAGTGGCTTTCCTGTCCCTGTCGGTATAGATAATGAAATCCGTGTACACCTTCCCGCCTTCCGTCCTCTTCATCAGCTCACCCTCGGAAAGCTTCTCCACCACAGGCTCCACAAAAGCCGCCGGAACTCCAAGGGCTTTGGCAATCTCCGTCTCCGTCAGGGGTCTGGGCCAGGCAAGAATTAAAATGTTCTGTGCCAGTTTGTCCGAGCCGGGCACCAGTGAAAACGGTTCATGGTGCAGTCCTTCTTCACCTGAGCAGGCGACGTGCAGGATATCGGGTTCATAACTTTGCTTCGTATAATTTTCCATATCAGTCACTCCTTTTCTGACATGCTGCCTTCCTATATTCAGCCGGCTTTTCACGGTGCCCGAAGGTATCTGCAGCTCTCTGGCAATCCGTTCCACCGTATGGCCATGCATGTAATACCGCACCATTACCTCGCGGTGAATCCTTGCAAGGTACCCCAGCTCCCGGCGGATGGCTTCCAGCTTCTCCCCGGAGTCATCTTCCTCCGCGCTCTCCTGCGCAATCTCGAAGGGATATTCCTCGAAACTGATCTGCGGCCTGTTGTACTTCTGGCGGAGCCAGTCACAGTACTTGTTGGAGAGGATTGTGAGAAGCCATGCCCACAAGTTGTCGGGCTTCTTCCCCCGGGAGAGCTGGCTGACTGCGGCGAGAAACGTCTCCTGAGCAATGTCCTCCGCTGTCTGGGAGTCCCGTGTCTTTTTCACGGCAGCCGAATAAAGTCTGTCAACATATTCGCTTAAATCATAGTTTTCGCAGCGTTGTTCTTCCGCAAAATGTGTTTCTTCTACAGAATACATTTCCTCCATGTATATCACCTCAAAGCGCTTTTTGGGAACCGCCATAAATTGTAACGTGAAGTGAAACCGGCGCCTGCCAACACCCGTAACACCTTCACAGGCAGGTTTTGTCCGGCGGTTCACTCACATAGTCGGAGAAAAACTGATATGGTTCATTGGTTTCCGCCAGAATTTTCTAATCTTTCCACGGTGAGCATATAAAGCTGGCGGTCTTTCGTTTATGGTTACTGCAAATTACAACGGCGTGCAGTATAAAATTCAATAACGGTACTTCTTCCGCTTTCCAATCAGGAACAGCACAGTCACCAGCGCCGCCATCAATTCCGCAGCCACAATGGACATCCAGATGCCGTCGATGCCCCAGGCCAACGGAAAAATCAGCACCGCGGCCACCTGGAACACCAGTGTCCGCAAAAAGGAGATTACCGCCGACACCAGTCCATTGCCCAGGGCTGTGAAAAAGGAAGAACCGTAAATGGCAATGCCCGCAAAGAGAAACGAAAACGAGTATATCAGGAACCCCTTTAACGTCAAACTCAGCAGTTCCGGATCATATCCCACAAAAATCATGGAAAGCGGCCGAGCCAATCCCTCCGCAAGGGCAAGCATTCCCACAGAAAAAACACCAATCAGCACCAGGCTCCGCTTCAATAATCCCTTAAGCTCCTCATCGTTCCCGGCGCCGTAATGGTACCCTATCACCGGTGCCGCACCCACGGAATATCCGATGAATGCCGCCAGGAAAATCATATTTACATACATCAGCACACCATATGCCGCAACACCGTCTTCACCGGCGTATTTCATCAGCTGGATATTGTACAGCATACTGACAATGGACATGGAGATATTGGACATCAGTTCGGAAGAACCGTTAATGCAGGCTTTGAGCAGTGCACTGCCGTCAAACTTCGTCCTGGTCAATCGCAGAAGGCTGCTGTTTGGCCGTCCGAAATACACCAACGGGACGATACCGCCCACAGCCTGGCTGAATGCCGTGGCAGCAGCAGCCCCCACAAGTCCCCAACGTAAAGCGCCCACAAATAATGCGTCCAGAACCATATTCGTCACGCCTGCCGCCACTGTGACGGCAAGTCCCAGCTGGGGTTTCTCCGCTGTGATGAAAAAGCTCTGGAATTCATACTGCAGAATAAACGCAGGAAGCGCAATCAAAATAACCCGTCCATAGAGCACGCAGTTATCCAGCATGGTTCCCTCCGCCCCCAGCAGCGCCGCCACCGGGCGGATAAAGAGGATACCCAGTACGGCAATCACCACCCCGCAGGCAATTGATACATAGACAAACATGGAAAACAGCCTCTTCGCCTTTTCCTTATCCCCCGCGCCCATGGTAATGGCGATAATCGCGCTTCCTCCGGTGCCGAACATAAAGCCGATGGCTCCCAGTATCATCAGAAACGGCATGATAAAATTCACCGCCGCAAAAGGTGTCTTCCCCACGAAATTCGACACGAAAAACCCGTCCACCACACCGTAGATGGATGTAAAAATCATCATCACTATGGACGGCAGTGTAAACCGCAGTAATTTTTTGTAGTCAAAATGGTCTGACAACCGAATCTTCATAATTACCTCCTGAATCGATGTCTTTCTGAACAAATATTTCTCCGAATCCATATATGCTGTATATCGAATAGATTGGCAGCGAAATCCGCATACCCGTAAACTATAATTCCCGTATTTTCTCTCTGAGCGCCTCCAGATATTTTCTGCTGAGCCTCAGAAACTGCTCAACTTCCTCTCGAGACCAGTCTTCCAGTATACTGTTCTCAGCCTCTATCAGCCGCACCACAGTGCCCTCGGCCAGTTCCCGCCCCCGGTCTGTAAGCCTTACTCTCTTCTTCCTGCCCCCGGAAAACTCCAGATATACAAGCCCTTCTCCTTCCAGCTTTCTCAGGGCAGAGTTGATGGTCTGTTTGCTGGTTCCCATCATTTTACAGATATCGCTGAGCAGGCAGCTGTCCCCGCTGTTGCAGACGGCATATAAAATCTGTACCGTGCTGTCAGACATTCCCAGCTTCACAGCCGCTTCATGATAGGCGGCGTTCATCTCACTCTGCAGATAATTGACCCGCTGCATTTCCTTTGTGGTATACCCTTCCATGCCTTACCTCCTCGTAATAGTTTTTTGATTACAGGTTTCGTAGAACTCATAAGATTTCCGCACAAGTTATTTGGAAACATTTCCTTACGATTCCTCCGGAATTTTGCAATAAAAAAGTATGAAATCGGACTTAATTGATTCTAGTACGATCTCATACAAATGTCAAGTACCTTTTGGTTCATTTCACAGTTTATTGTTTTATCGGGAGTTGTCGGAAAATTACCGCTACAATTTGCTTGGGAAAAAGCCCGGAAATCCAATAAAAATTGCTAAAAACCTGCAGCGGTTATTTGTAGACACTTCCTTACTTATCAGGAACTGCCGAAAAATATGCTTATGCTGCAGGTACTTCCTTATACTTGTTGATACATTATATACCGTATTCTGGTTCTGCGTTACGGATGCACCCACTCTATGCTTTCATACCATACAGACGCAGACCGTTTTCCCAGGCCGCCCTTCGCACCTCTTCCTCCGAAAATCCTTTGATCTGCGCCAGGGCGGACACCACATAGGGCAGATTCAGGGAGCTGTTGCGCTTTCCCCTGAAAGGCACCGGGGCCAGATACGGGCAGTCCGTCTCCAGCACAATCCTGTCCATGGGAATATACTCCACTGCTTCCTTCAGCTTCCTTGCATTCTGAAAGGTCAGGACGCCGCCGATTCCAAAGAAGAACCCCATGTCCAGAAATGTCCTGGCAGTCTCCTTTGTATAGGAGTAACAGTGAACTACACCGCCAATCTCCCCCGCTTTTTCCGCTTCCATGATATCCACAGTGTCCCTGGCGGCATCTCTGGAATGGATGACCACCGGCAGGGCGCACTCCCTGGCAAGCTGCAGCTGGCGGACGAACCATTTCTTCTGAACCTCCCGGGCCGGCTCGTCCCAGTAATAATCCAGTCCAATCTCTCCTACTGCCACGCATTTCTCATGGCGGCACATTGCCTTCAGCTGCTCCCAGGCGTCAGGGACCTTCGGGGATTGCCCCTCAAGTTCCGCTGTCTCACTGGGGTGAATCCCTATGGCGCCGTAGATATAGTCATACTTTTCCATCAGGGCTACGGTACACTTGCAGGATGCCAGGCTGGCGCCGATATTCACTACCCTGGCTATGCCGTTCCGTGGCAGCGCCTCCAAAAGCGCTTCCCTGTCCTCGTCGAAAGCCTTGTTGTCATAATGCGCGTGCGTGTCAAAAATTGCTGTCATTTTTCGTTTCCTCCGAAAGCAGTCTGTTATATTTATGATTGCCGCAGCCGGGATGGGATGCCCTACATTCCCCCATTTTTTCAGATTCCGTACTGTTTATACAGTTCGTGACGTGTCTCCCGGTTTACGGATACAGCTTCTACTTCCCTGTATTTTTTCTCTTTTAAAAGAGCCTGTATCAAAGTCGCCAGACGGGTTTCTCCTCTTGCTTCTCCTCTTGCTTCTCCTCTCGCTTCCAACATATCAATATATTCGCACATAATAATCTCCTTTCCATCTTCCTGCCGTTTCAGCAGTTCTTCCACCTGGTCAGTAAACCGGGTATCTCCGGTAAGTGCCTCCATCATCTCACACAATGCTTCCACATGAACAATCTTCTGATCTTTACGTCTTTCGAAACTTCCTTCATTCAGATAATCCGCTACGAAACCCAAGTCACTGGTAAAACGCTCCCTTACTTCCGCGGACAGATTATTCATATGGTAAACTTCCAGTTTCACGTCGTCCACATGCTCCAGGTCTTCTTCCGATACGCCCTCACGCCGCAGGAGGTCGTGGAGACTCAACGGTATCCTCGTTCCTTTCCGGGTCCAGTCCATCACCATACCAATCACAGGATACACCGGTTTGCCGGATTCCAACTGCGCCCGATAAGCGCCTCCCTGGTAAGACGCTTTCCTCAGCACCTGCCTTCCCTCCAGGGCTGTCTCATTGCCTATGAGAAATTGTAATTTTATTTCTCCCTTTTCCATCAGGTATGCGCTCAGATCCTCAAACTGATTGTGCACCTCATTTCTTCCACGGTAAAAACTTTCCGTGGGCGCCGGACAGATATCCTCCGCCTTCAGGCGCTTTTGTCCTTTATATACGAGAGTGTTTTCACAATCCGCAAATACGTCACTGTACGCCAACAGCACCTTTTCCAGAATGTCCTTTTCTGCCATCTTCTGCCTCCCTTCTGCACTTTTCCGGGAGGTTCCAATGTATACTCACAATCAGGAACATTTGCCAACGTAAATATATAATACGGAATCTCCCGCTCTTGTTTTCTTGAATTTTTAAGCAGGAATTTTCCGATTTACAAGAATTACATCTTCGATTTTCAGAATCTATGTGTATTTAGGAAATCTGCCTGGATTTATCCTATCACGAGTCCAGATTTTTTTCAAGGCCTTTTGCGCAATATTCAGGGCTGTTTCACCCTCCCTGTCCCTCTTTCTGGTATTTTTCAAAGAAGGCCAGCATTTCAGCCATGGAAGCCAGCAGATCCGTCTTTCGGACAGGCCCTGCATATTCGCAGCTCTCGGCATATTCATCCGCCCTGGAATCCGGCAGAACGGAAAACAGTTTCTTTTTAGCGGAAATGGACAGGCCTTTCAATGCAATGGGAAAATCGCACTCCCCACTCTCCCTGATTACCTTTTTCAGAAGTGCAGCGTCAGCCTGTTCAATTTTTTCCTCCAGCAGCTCTTTTACAACCAAAATCCCGCCTTCCCCAAGGTCAGGATTTGTGGCAAGCAGGTGTTCCCTCGGCGTTGGCTTAGATTTCTGCGGAAATTGTTTTTTGTACGCCTCGTATTGTTCAGTCGCCCCATCGGGCAGACAGGCCACGAGCAAACGTTCCAATAAATGCGGTGATGTACCGCATTGGATTCTGATAACCGAAGAAATCATCAGGAAATACAGCAGGGCATCGTCCCCCTGCAGATTCTTTGCCCAGTAACGGGCAGTGAGCAGTTCAGTTACATCTTCCGGAGCACAGCCGTCAACCACAGACGCAATTGCCAACTTCACATCCTGATAAAATACGGTTTCAGGAGGAAGCTCCTCCGAAGCTTCCTCCAGCGCAAGCAGACCTTCTTTCCGTGCCGTTTCCTCCAGTCCAGCCATAAGATAAATCATTTCGTAAAAACGATCATAAGGCTCTTTTCTTATTGCTTTTGAAAATGCGTCTTTTCTTACTTCATACAGCAATGACAGATTATTGTTATCCTGATAATCCATTCCGATGTCCCCCTTCATATCCTACGGTTTGTCCTTTCCTCATCCCAGTGCAGTAATTCCTTCAAAATCGCTTCCTGCTCCCTTCCGTCAGGATAACGGATCACGACAGGACAATCATCCCCAAACCATTCAAACGGTCTGTCTATAGCAAAAACACCGGAACCTTTATTCAAGTCGAGCTGCTTCGCAATTTCGGGCTGATATTCTCGAAGAAAGTCCGAGTAGCCACGGCCGGTGTGATAAATATATATTTCCCTTCGATCCAAATAAGCATAACCCAGCCAGCCTTCAAATACCTTAATGCATGCACCGCACGCACCGTCCTCAAATATCTTCAGACCTGCGCCAGGCGTTCCTGTTCCTTCCAATACTTTTCTGACAAGTATTTCATCTGAGCCCCATACATTTGGCAATGGCACAACCCCTTCTCTGCAATGGCCGTCAAACGCAATCACTTTTTTGCGGATGCTTCTTACTGCTACCTGTGTTTCTCCGCGCAGGGCAATGACCTGATAAAAACAATAACCACCTTCGTCCTCGTCATGAGACGACCAGTTAAAAATATCGCCCACCTGTACGCCGTATCTGTTTTTGACTTCTTTCTTTGCCATAAGCTTCCTCCTGCAATTTTTTTATGCTTCCTTACATTTTGTATGGAACTATCAAAGCATAACATATAGGTTTGGGAATCAAGGACATAAATATGTCACCCACTTTAAGCCTAAAACCAATATTTTTTATATGAATCAGACATCCCGTCATTCCCCGCTCCTATATATAAAATATTTTCTCATCTTCCAGGCAGATGCAGGCAAGCTTTGCGTCCGGATTCCCGTCCCGAAACACACAACCACAGTCAATGTCATAAAAAACGCAGTCTTTTTCGGCATTGTAATAACGGAATACGTTTCCCCCATTGCAGGCAAAGCTTTCTTCAACGATAGTAGGGGTATGTCCGGCAATGATGGTGCTGTGCGGTACTCCTGACCGGAGGCTTTCCTCCCTTGCATAGAGATAAAAAGAATCCAGGCTTTCATAATGTCCGCCGATACTTTCCAGGCTGTCGGCATATCCGGCATGCACGACAATATAATTTCTGCCCGCAATGTCTATTTTCTGATAGTAAGGCATTTGCCGGATCATGTCCGCCCATTTGTGCAAATCATGCAATGTAACGTGGTTCTGCTCCAGCAGAATGCCTATCGTGCCGTAGAGGTCAAAATATGCAGCGGACAGTTCCTTTTGGCGCAGCAGATATTTCACGGATTCGTAAAGCGCCGCCGTATCTGCAGGGGAAGAAAAGTCTGAATCCAATTCTTCCATGCGGTCAACCAACAGCATTAAGTCTATATAAGCTGCAAATTCTTCCTCATGATTGCCCCGCAGAAGCAGGATGTTTGCCGGGCGCTGTTCCAGCCACTTTAACATTTCATAGCTCTGCTTTCCCCTGTCGATATAATCCCCCGCCAGAATCAGACGGTCTGATTTGGAAAAGTTGATTTTTTCGAGCATGGCCAGAAGTTCATTGTAGCAGCCGTGGATGTCGCTGATGGCATATGTGCTCATTTTATATTTTCCCCTTGCCCTTTTTGTCTTTTTAAAAAGTTCTTAACAAATACATTCCCCTGTGCTGCATTTTAAAGGAAAATTTGATTGTTAAGGCAAATTAAATCGCTTATTAGAATTTCCTTTGGTTCCTCTTTTTTCTCACGGGTAAATTGAATAAGCGGGGACGTATATTGTCTGTTACCCTCTTTGTCATTTATCATAAGCGGAGAAACTTCAATATTGCCTTTTCCTTTATCGTCTTTCTTATTTAAATAATTTTTACATAAAAAATCCGCTATTTTTCCCTGTATTTCACATTGCCTGTAGCAGCTTTCATACGACTTTTCGTTAGATTCAAACTTGCATTCCAGAAAAAGAAGATAGTTTTTATTTGCATCTTTTATGCTATAAATTACTGCAAGATCCGGCTTCGCATTCATCATTTCGCGGATGACAGGCTTTATTTGTTTCATATCATCAGGAACCTCAATTTTGTTTTGTCCCAGATTGTTCTCCGGCTGATTCCATTTGAATGATTTGGGAAATTCCTTACCCTTATACATATCTTCATATACATATTTAAGCAAACTGTAATTAAAACTGCTTTCCTTCATTAAAATTCTGCTGCCAGATGAAGAAAACTTTTTCTGAAGCAGTTTTTTTCTGAGCTGCCTTCCCAGTGTATCCGCCTGTTTCTTTCAAAAAAATCTCTCATAAAAGTCGCTTCATAAAACACACACTCAATATCAGCTTTCTCTGGAATACCACAAGCTTTTGTAATTATTTTGTGAACCTCATCATTATTACTTCTATCTTTGAAAGCGTGATATTTTCTTAAAATATTGTACAAAAATACCACATACTGTCTTTCTTCCCTACAAATTGAATAATTGGAACCTGCATCTCCCCTGATATAGTTTTCAATCGAACAGCTGTAGTCTTTTTCCAAGTTATTCTTTCCATCCATCGTTTCGCTCATGTTCATTCATCCTTTCTTCAAAAAATGTATTCTTCCCCATCCTTTACCACCTTCACCCTGTCCCGATACGGTGCAAAAGCGGGTATCGCACCAAAATCGTCCGCACACTCCGTATGCATCGGGATAATCGTTTTCGGGTTTGTCAGCCGTATCAGCTTTTCAATCGTATCCACATACGCATGTCCACTGGTATGCAGGATTTCCATCCTGTGATTTCCGATAAATTCATTTATTTTCGGATTGGCATGCTTTCCTTTCAGATACCCAGCCCATTTGGAATAGATCACAAGGGGATCTGTCATGTATTGTTCCATCTTCTCTTTGAAAATCGGCTTGTTTTCCCGAACGAGCATCGTAAAGCCTTTCTTGTGCAATATGTCAAAATCTGCTTCATGACAATTCTGCCCGTAGCCAAGCCCTTCCATGTTTCCGACAATGTAGATCCGCCTCGGTTTCCCATGAATCATTTCCGGCAGGTATTCCGGGTAACGCCCCCTTGTAACGCCCCCTTTATCCTCCATGGCTGCTACCATCAGCTTGGCTTGATACGCATCGCACACAAAATCCGTTCCCCAGGGAAGCGCATGGTAAAATTGCATGATGCTGTCCAGATTGGTGGAAGATACTAAAATCACTGATTCTTTATTTGTCCGAAACAATTCCCCTGCACGTTTCTTTAAATCGTATTCTGTCCGGATTGAATTTTCCTTTGCTTCCTCCATGCGGGAGAGCATAGTCCCCTCTGTAATCAGAATATCAACTTCTCCAATATACTTTCGCACCATTCTTTCAAGCCTGTCATTTCCTCCGGCAATGCCATGTTCACGGAAATCCCCGGTAAACAGGAGCTTCTTTCCGCCGATTTCAATCAGGAACATATAGGCGTCCAGCGCAGAATGATCTACAAACAGGGGCTGAATCCCTATATCACCAAACATTATTTTATCAGGGGGAGTATAACAATTCATGTTTTGGATTCTCGGCAGCCCTTTCTCTGACACATCAGGGAGAGAATCAAGCTTTTCGGTCAGGATTTCCAAAATTTTTCTTGCGGTAGATCCCATGTAAAGCGGAATGTCTTTCGGGATATACTTGTATAACCCTATGTGGTCGCCATGATAGTGCGTAAACAGTACGGCGTCGCACGGTCTGCCGTCAAAAACAGCTGATGCAAGTTCCTCATCCGTCATGATATCCTCATTGTCGTTGTCGGGCAGGTTTGCGCCAAAGTCAATGACAATGCGGTGCTTTCCTGTACTGATTTCCGTTGCGCATCCGCCAATCTGGTGGCTGCCCCGGTAGATGATAATTTTATTTTTTGCTGTGTCCATGCGATTCGCCTCCTGTTCTTTCTTTATTACTTTCTCCCTGTTCCGCATTTTCTTTCGCCGCCAGCCCTCTGACATAGGCAAGCCTTTTTTTGTCATGCTCCCTGCGATAGCGTACATCCGGCCTGCGGTCACGAAGGATGATCCTGATACAGCTTTTGTCTGACTGAATCAGGTCGCTTAATTCCGCCAGCCACGTTTCCTTGTCTTCCAGCTTCCCTTTATATGCACTGATATACTGCTTATAAGGAAGTTCCACGCTGCACGGAAACGGTACATAGTCATCCAATAAATTGATTACGTCCATGCCGTGCGTTTGCTCCGTATAGGCATGTGCCGCGCAGAGCAGCCACTGGTTATACCGGTCTCCTGCAAAATCCGCCTCATCAGGTTCTATGAGATTTACAAGCACGCCCTTTGTGGAAGGAAAAAAGGGATTTTTATCCACTGTGACAATAGTGCCGGAAGGATAGGGAATTTCCCATGTGATTTCCCAATATGGAAAACTGTCCCCAGACCTTTCGCCATACTGGCGGTTTCCGCTGCCTGGCAGCTGCACTTGCTTCCTGTAACAGGGATTCAGTGCGAAGAGGGCTGCTCCGTCATGACGGACTACAAGGTTTTTCTCATGGAAAAATCGTCCTGTGGAATCTTCCTTACGGTACATCTTGATAATTCCGTGGTACTGCTCCCGTCCCAGCTCACATTCGGCAGACAATTCCTCAATCCACAACTTTATTTCATCCGCTGCCTGTCTCGCTGTCCGGAAAATCATGGGGAGTCCCGGTTCCCGATCTCCCTGATAAAAAATTTCTGCCTGGAATAGGCTGTTTTCTTCCGGCACATCCTGACGGCTTTGGCGGTGCAGGAAATCCAGAGCTTTTATTCTGCCCGAAACGATTTCTGCCCCTGATTCGTCCTGTAATTGCCTTAACCCTTCCAGTTTTTCACCAAGAGTCCTGTGTGGGGCGCAACAGATGCATTCCATCTGCGCCTCAACTGAAAAAGAGCCCTTCCTGGAAAACCACGCCGCCATATCCCCGGAATAAATCCATTGTTTCAAATCAATCATGCCTGCCTCCTTTCAGAAATGCTGTTCCCGGATTTGTTGTTCCCGGATTTTCCTGTCGCAATGCAGCTACAGCAATTGCAATTCCTTAAAATTACTACCATGTTCATTCTCTTATGAACAAAGTATAGCATAGAGGTTTGGCAGCCAGGGACATATTCATGTCACCCACTTTGAACCAAAAATCCAACAGCTTTTCCTATAAATGCTATTATGCGTTTTCACCACATGTCATATCGTGAATCCGTGCAGCGCATCAGTTTCCCATTTTCCCGATATACGCCAAAATCTTCACGCAGCCCGTCGCTCTCCCATTTTCTGTAACGGCGGTCGCTGTTATCGTAATATATGCGATAGCCGATCCTGTTTAACTGTGTGAAATCTCTCTGCCGCATTTTTTCATTCGCGTTGGGAAACAGCTCATAATAACGCTTTTTGCAGGAAAAATACTCGTCCCCATCATCCTCATAACGGGACTCACTGTCCATGGCAAGGTCTGTCATCAATGTCGCTATCCGATTCAATTTTTTCAGATGCGCGTAACGCTTTCCTTTTGAGTCCTCACAAAAAGCAGGCGTCTGTCCTGAATCCATGTATGCTTTCTCTTTGCGCGAATATTTCACGCATATCAATCCGGCGTCTGTCAGCGTCCTTATATCACGCTGTATCATTTTCTGTCCAACAGGAAGCCTTGCTGTAATCTCCTCATAGGATACCTCTCTACAGCTGCGGAAAATGTCGTACAATAATAACTGCCGGTCTATTAATGTCAGCTGAATGCTTTCCATAGAAACATCATCTCCATGATATACTTGTTAACACATTCTTTCCTGCCATGGATTATACTGCAGACCGCCAGGATTTACAGTGATATCCCCGGGAAAGTACTTGGCTGGCGGTCTGCAGTCGGGTTGTACTGCAAATTTAACTGGTGCTCAGTATATATTACCATGTCCCGGTGCAAATTACAATCCTGTTCATGTTCAGCGTATGTAATTGACACGAAAAATTACCACAGCCGGGATGGAATAACCTACATCCCCGCCTATATGGCAATGTGCCTTTAGAAAGCAGGCACAGAAATCCAGACAGCTGTCCGCATACAGCAAAAATCCACGATGACTTGTCTGGAAACAACAAAAATCCAGGCGGCTGTCTGGATATAACCCAAAACAGCCGCCTGGACAAACTATAACAGCTCCGCTCCCTCTATTCCACATCCTGCAAAGCCGCATAATTCTCCTCGCCGGTACGGATCTTGATTACCCTGTCCACATCGTACACAAAAATCTTCCCGTCTCCGATATGCCCGGTATACAGCGCCTTCTTCGCCGCTGAAACCACTGTCTCTACAGGAATCTTGCTGACTACCACTTCCACCTTCACCTTGGGGAGCAATGTGGCATCCATCTCCACGCCGCGGTACTTTTCCCCGGCACCTTTCTGGATTCCGCATCCCATCACCTGGGTAACCGTCATCCCCGTGACGCCCAGATCGTTCATGGCTTTCTTCAGCTTGTCGTACCTGGACAATTTTGCGATAATAGCCACCTTGTAGATTCCGCTGGATTCCACCGGCATGGCTGCAACCGGTACCGCCGCATCTCTCTTCACCTGGGATGCCTCCTCGTATTCGCTGGTTCCAAGGTCTGTATTCTCGTTTACGTCCATGGTCATGGTATTGGATACATCCATGATGGAGAAGCCGGAATATGCGCTTGCCAGCCCGTGCTCCGTGGCATCCAGGCCGATGATTTCTTCTTCCTCGCTGACACGCAGGCCCACCAGAGCCTTAATGGCAAGGAATGCCGCCGTAATGGTAACTGCCGTCCATGCCGCTACGGATACAAATCCCAACAGCTGGAGCCCCAGCAGCTTCACTCCGCCGCCGTAGAACAGCCCTGTCAGCTGATTACCCGCGCTGTCGGCAATGGAATACCCCGGCGCCGTGCTGGTAGCAAAAAGCCCTACCGCAATCGTTCCCCATATACCATTGAGGCAGTGAACCGCCACCGCGCCCACCGGATCGTCAATATGCAGCTTATTATCCAGAAACCATACTCCAAATACCACCAGAAGCCCGGCCACAGCGCCGATCACAATCGCCCCTGCCGCATCCGTCACGTCACAGGGTGCGGTAATTGCCACCAGGCCTGCCAGAGAAGCGTTAAGACACATGGACACATCCGGTTTTCCGTACTTAATCCAGGTAAAGCACATGCAGACCACCGTGGCAATGGCAGGCGCAATGGTAGTCGTCACAAACACGGAACCCAGCTGCTCTATCGAGGTACATGCCGCCCCGTTAAAGCCGTACCAGCCCAGCCACAGGATGAATACGCCAAGGCATCCTATGGGAAGATTGTGTCCGGGAAACGCATTTACCTTCGTCACTTTGCCGTCCTTATCCTTCACAAACTTTCCGATACGGGGTCCCAGCAGCTTCGCGCCGATAAGGGCTGAAATCCCTCCCACCATATGGATGGCGCAGGAACCGGCGAAATCATGAAATCCAATCTGCGCAAGCCAGCCGCCGCCCCATATCCAGTGGGCTTCAATCGGGTAAATCACCGCCGAAATCACCCCTGAATAAATACAGTAGGAAAGGAATTTCGTCCGCTCTGCCATCGCTCCGGATACAATGGTGGCCGTGGTTGCACAGAACACCAGATTGAACACGAAGCTGGACCAGTCAAAATTGCCATAAGAAGTAAAAATATCAAAACCCGGCCTGCCGATCAGCCCCACCATATCCTCCCCCAGGAGAAGACCGAAACCGATCAATATGAACACTACCGTACCGATACAAAAATCCATCAGGTTCTTCATCAGGATATTTCCCGCATTCTTTGCCCTTGTAAAGCCTGTCTCCACCATGGCAAAGCC
>DKVC01000169.1 GCA_002490995.1 Lachnospiraceae bacterium UBA7188 | reverse complement strand
TTGGCGGTGTTCACGGATTCAGGATTTATATAAAGTGGTTTGCTATAATCTGCCAGGAGCGGAAGTTCGGAAAATAAATCAAGGAAATAGAATCAGGAAAACAGATGCGAAAGGAGCAGAAAGATCATGAAAAAGCAGGCATTTAACCCGTACCTTCCCAGCTGGGAGTACATTCCGGACGGGGAGCCTTATGTGTTCGGAGACAGGGTTTATGTGTACGGTTCCCACGACAGGTTCGGAGGCTACGCGTACTGCCAGAACGACTACGTATGCTGGTCCGCGCCGGTGGACGACTTGGGGAACTGGAGGTACGAAGGGGTCATTTATCCTCGGAATGAGGATCCGCAGAATAAGGACGGCCAGATGCTTTTGTTTGCGCCGGATGTGACAGTGGGGCCGGACGGGCGGTATTATCTTTATTATGTTCTGGACGGCCTGAATGTGGTGTCGGTGGCAGTGTGCGATGAACCGGCAGGAAGATATCAGTTCTGCGGCTATGTGCATTATGAGGACGGAACCAGGCTGGGAGAGGCCGAGACGGACGAGCCCCAGTTCGACCCGGGGGTACTCACGGAGGGGGATAGGACTTATCTTTATACAGGCTTCTGCATGCCGGGTGATGAAAGCCGCCACGGCTCCATGGTGACTGTGCTGGGCCCGGATATGCTGACGGTTGTGAGAAAGCCGGAATTTGTGGCGCCCTCCAGGTCCTATGAAGCGGGAACCGGGTTTGAGGGACATGCGTTCTTCGAGGCATCTTCCATTCGGAAAGCGGGGGGAAGATATTATTTCATCTATTCCTCTGTCTTAAGCCATGAACTCTGCTATGCCGTGAGCCAGTCTCCCCTGGGGCCTTTCCGGTACATGGGGACGATTGTCAGCAACTGCGATTTGTTCATCGACAGCTATAAGCCCGGGGACAGACCCATGTACTACGGCGGGAACAACCATGGAAGTATCGTGGAGATAGCCGGGGAGTGGTATATTTTTTACCACAGGCATACCAACGGAACCAATTACAGCCGCCAGGGCTGCATGGAGAAGATAAGGATTCTGGAGGACGGAACCATTCCCCAGGTAGAGATGACGTCCTGCGGCGGCAATGGAGGGCCTTTAAAAGGGGAGGGCGAATACCCGGCATACATCGCCTGCAGCCTCTACTGCAGGGACTATGCCCTGACGGTGGGAGCGCCCGGTGAGTGGATGGACTGCCGATTTCCGAAGATTACACAGGATCAGCCGGACGGTGCCGAGGGGGAAGCCTATATCGCCAATATGTGCCCGGGGGCAGTAGCAGGATTCAAGTATTTTGAGTGCAGGGGCGTAAAAAGGATCGCAGTGCGCACCAGAGGCGGCGCAAGGGGGCGCTTCCTGGTCAGGACGGCCTGGGATGGGGAGGTTATAGGCTCCATAGAGCTGGGCTGGAACAATGAGTGGAAGATTTATTCGGCTGAGGTTGCAGTGCCTGACGGCGTACATGCCCTTTACTTTGAATTTGAAGGATACGGCAGACTGTCCTTTGCCGGATTTGAGCTGATGACAGCATAGACAGTCCGTTTGGCAAGGCAAAGATGTAAGGGCGCAATGAATGGTTTTTCTGTAAATCACCTTGAACAATTATACTCGTGAACGCAATTAATTGCCGCTTTCAGTTCTGGATTGCCGATGCATCCACTCGTTATATTGTGCAGACGGCAATTAATGAAACCGTTACAGGGTAGTTTTTGTGTGGAAAAGCGGGCTTCCTTCAGCGCGGACAAAGACCCCTGCCCCGCACCCTGGCAACAAATGGCAAGGTATTTAGCAAGCAATGAGAAGACTTCCCGCAGCCCATATGATAAAATTGTCCATAAACAAGATTGCCTCAAGCGGCTCCGCACAGTCCGGCGGTCTTGAGCAAGGAAATGTCGTTGCATCAGTTGTTTCCCGGCAATTCCTAAGAATGGCAAAACGATAACAGGAGGACAAAAAGTATGAGCGATCTGTTGAACACAAACAACCTGCCCCAGGTAAAGGTGGGCGTTGTGGCAGTGAGCCGGGACTGTTTCCCGGAATCCCTGTCGGTAAACCGGAGAAAAGCATTGATGGAAGCGTATACCGCAAAATACGGCGCGGAAGGCGTATATGAATGCCCGGTGTGCATCGTGGAGAGTGAGATCCACATGGTGCAGGCTCTCGAGGACATCCGGAAGGCAGGCTGCAATGCGCTCTGTGTCTATCTGGGGAATTTCGGCCCGGAGATCAGCGAGACTCTGTTGGCGAAGCATTTTGACGGCCCGGCCATGTTTATTGCCGCCGCGGAGGAAACCCAGGGCGACCTGGTAGGTGGCAGGGGGGATGCCTACTGTGGCATGCTCAACGCAAGCTATAACCTGAAGCTGCGCAATGTGAAGGCTTACATCCCCGAATATCCCGTGGGAACGGCTGCGGAATGCGCGGATATGCTGCACGATTTCCTACCTATTGCCAGAGCCATCATCGGCCTGTCCGATCTGAAGATCATCAGCTTCGGCCCCAGACCCCTGAATTTTCTGGCCTGCAATGCTCCCATCAAGCAGCTGTATAACCTGGGTGTGGAGATCGAGGAGAATTCGGAGCTGGATCTGTTCGAGGCATTCAACAAGCATGCGGGGGATGCCCGGATTCCGGATAAGATGAAGGAGATGGAGGCGGAGCTCGGCGCAGGTAATCTGAAGCCGGAGGTGCTACCGAAGCTGGCCCAGTATGAGCTCACATTGCTGGACTGGGTGGAAGCCCACAGGGGATACCGGAAATATGTGGCCATTGCGGGAAAATGCTGGCCGGCTTTCCAGACCCAGTTCGGTTTTGTACCCTGCTTCGTGAACAGCCGCCTGACCGGTATGGGGATTCCCGTATCCTGCGAGGTGGACATCTATGGGGCATTGAGCGAGTTTATCGGAACCTGCGTG
>DKVC01000184.1 GCA_002490995.1 Lachnospiraceae bacterium UBA7188 | reverse complement strand
GGTTGGTAGGGTACACCGCTTTTTGAGTACTTTGACTCTATATCAGTATTATACGAAAGGTCTGGGATTATGTCAATCATTTTTGTTTTTCAGGTGGATTGTATTTTGGGAACCATTGTGATAAGATAGCGGCATGGCAGTTTGGAACTGCATTTAACATTCGAGGTGACTGGTTTTGAATCGGAACAGAAATGCATTTATAAACGGAGTAAGGGACGGGATTCCTATCGCTCTTGGTTACTTTGCGGTAGCCTTTTCGCTGGGCATTGTGGCGAAAAAGGCGGGGCTGAATCCTTTTCAGGGCTTCCTGTCCAGCATACTGAACCATGCGTCGGCGGGGGAATACGCGGAATTTACCGTGATTATGGCAAATGCGCCTTATTTTGAGATGGCGTTTGTTATACTGGTTACAAATATACGTTATCTTCTTATGAGCTGTGCGCTGAGCCAGAAATTTGATACGGACACTTCTTACGGGCACCGTATTCTGGTGGGGTTTGGAATTACGGATGAAATTTTCGGCATCAGTGTAGGGAAGCCCGGCGTGCTGAATCCTTATTACAGCTACGGTGCAATGGCAATTGCGCTTCCGTGCTGGGCCTTCGGCACTGCCCTTGGGATAGTGGCGGGGAACATTCTGCCGGTTTCCGTGGTCAGTGCCCTGAGTGTTGCGCTGTACGGCATGTTTGTGGCAATCATCATTCCTGCCGCGAAAAAGAGCAGGATTGTGGGCGGCGTGATTCTGGTGAGCTTTCTGGCAAGCTTTGCCGTATCCAGGATCCCAATGTTTGACGGATTGTCCGACAGTATGAAAATCAGCCTGCTGACGGTGGTGATTGCCGGGATTGCGGCTTTTCTGTTCCCGCTGAAAGAAGATGGGGCGGAGCAGGGGAAGGAAGCGGAGGAAAGCGTGTAAGTAAGGAGCCGTTATTTTCCGGCAATTTCCCGGTATTCAGGGCAGCATGGGGCGGATGGGAACGGGGAAGAGGATGCATTCCC
This sequence comes from Lachnospiraceae bacterium UBA7188, assembly GCA_002490995.1. Taxonomy (GTDB): domain Bacteria; phylum Bacillota; class Clostridia; order Lachnospirales; family Lachnospiraceae; genus Acetatifactor. The sequence continues at coordinate 4,833 of DKVC01000184.1, read as the reverse complement.
GGAAGGCTTCAGGGACGGGAAGAGGATGCATTTCCGGAAGGTTTCAGGAACGGGAAGAGGATGCGTCTCTGGAAGGCTTCAGGAACGGGGAAGAGGATGCGTCCCCGGTAGGCTTCAGGGACAGACAGGTAAAGTCCGGTGCCGGAAGGAGCGGAGAAGCCGGCAGCGGTTTGGGAGGAACAGGTTATGGCGCATAATATTTATTTGTACATACTGGTGGCAGCGGCGGTGTCTTTTCTAATACGTGTCCTGCCGTTGACGTTAATACGGAAAAAAATTAAAAATCGGTTTATCAGATCATTCCTGTACTATGTACCGTATGTGACACTGGCGGTGATGACCTTCCCGGCGATTATTACGGCGCCTCAGGTTCCGGCTGCCGGAATTCTGGCGCTGATTGTGGGGGTGGCGGCTGCGTGGAAGGGGGTCAATATGGTGGGAATCGCGGCGCTTTGCTGCGGTGTGGTTTTCATCTGCGAGACTGTGGCAGCGTATTTGATTCCGTAAATGCGGGATGTAGGATGTATGGTATTTTGTACAGAATCGGGGGCTGCGTGAACGGTGGATGGTTGCTCCGGATATGGATGAAAGCGCAGATAAGAAAGTTTTCATTTTCTATACAACTATTATACAAAGATTTTATAATTCCTTAAGCCGGATGTCAAATTTTGGACACATTTTTCAGGTATCATGAATTCATAAACAAAGGAGCTGTTGAATTCTTTTAAAATGTATCAGGGTTCTGTCAGCTCCGGCTACCATCAACACTGCATAAGGAAATGTTGCGCAGTCCAAGAAAGTGCTGTGCAGTTCAAGGAAATGCTGCGCAATTCCTAAGCAGTTTTACATAAATATTTTCTTCATGTTTTCTTTTATTTTACTCCCTTCCTTTTATTCAGGAGCCCTCTGGGGCTCCTGTTTTGTACCGAAATTATACTTGTGCGCTTTCAGAAACAAAAAGTCGCGCTGGCAAATGTTGTAACCGAAATCTGATTTCGGTTCTTGACAAAATGGTCTATTGGTGATAGACTAAAAGAAAATATCAGTATGTCAGGAGGCTTTATATGGAGGATACAAGGTTAGGGGTAGTAGAAAGCCGTTTTGCGGACATTATCTGGCAGCATGAGCCGCTTACATCCGGTGAACTGGTAAAGCTTTGCGGGGAGGAACTTGAGTGGAAGAAATCCACCACCTACACGGTATTGAAAAAGCTGTGTGATAAAGGGATTTTTCAGAACCAGAACGGGATGGTCACTTCCCGGATTTCCAAACAGGAGCTGCACGCCGCCCAGAGCAGGAAGTTCGTGGAGGATACTTTTGAGGGCTCCCTGCCTGCTTTTATTGCGGCTTTTGCGACACAGAAGGCTCTGTCTCAGGGAGAGATTGCTGAGATCCGCCGGATGATTGATGGGTTTGACGAAAAAAGGAAACGGTAGGAGGGGTTGTTATGGAAGCATTATTTCTGAAGGTTTTTAACATGGGGATTGCTGCGGGCTGGGTGATTCTTGCGGTGTTGTTACTGCGTTTTTTTCTGAGAAAAGCGCCCAGGAGCTTATGCTGTATTTTATGGGCTCTGGCGGCGGCGCGCCTGGTGTGCCCGATTTTTCTGGAGAGCGGCTTCAGCCTGATTCCCAGTGCGGAAGCCGTGCCCCGGGAAATCCTGACAATGCAGGAGCCGGCTGTCGAAAGCGGTTTCAGCAGATTGGACAATAGAATCAATATGGCAATATCGGATTCCATGTCTTCGGGTGCGGGGGACAGCGCAAACCCCATGCAGGTGATTGTGTGGGCTGCGGCGCGTTTATGGGCGGCAGGGGCTGCGGCCATGCTGTTGTACTCCGTTGTCACCTGGTGCATTTTACGGCGCAGGGTAACGGCGGCGCTGAGGACGGAGGAGAATATCTGGATATGCGATGCCGTAAAATCTCCTTTTATCCTGGGCATTCTGTCCCCGCATATCTACCTGCCGTCGGATTTGGCTGAGCCGGAGCTTGGCTGTGTGGTAGCCCATGAGAAAGCGCATTTGAAGCGCCATGATCACTGGTGGAAGCCGTTTGGATTTCTGCTGCTGTCATTATACTGGTTTCATCCTCTGTGCTGGATTGCCTATATTCTGTTTTGCCAGGATATGGAACTGGCCTGTGACGAAAGGGTGATCAGAGAAATGGGAGATGCGGAGAAGAAAAATTACGCGGAAGCATTACTGGCCTGCAGCATACCGCGCCATATGGTTTCCGCCTGTCCTGTGGCATTTGGCGAGGCAGGGGTGAAGAAACGGATAAAGAGTGTACTGAATTACCGGAAGCCGGCTTTCTGGGTTATGGGGATGGCTGCTGCGGCCTGTGCCATTGCCGCAATCTGCTTTCTGACCAACCCGTCGGGCGGTAAGTGGGAGCAGAGCGACGCTGACAAGGTTGAACTGAGGAGAATGATACAGGCTGTTGATAAAAAAGTTGCTTACGTTTTCGCGGTATATGAGAACGACAGGGTGCCGGGGAAGCTTCTGGCCGGGTTTACAAACAGCAGCGGCCAGATAGGTTATGCGGTGTTTGAGCAGAACAGTACAAAGGGAGAGGCCGGCTACCGCCTGAAAGGATGCCGTCCTCTGGGGGAAGAACTGCTTGAAAACGATACATTGGGCTTATATTGGGGATTTGACAGGAGCGTCACTGTCGTGCTGTCCCGCAACCAGAATCTGGCATATGTGGAAGCGAAGGTGGGGGAAGAAACCCTGCAGGCAGAAAATGCCGGCAATCTTTACGCACCGTCCATGTTGGTTCTGGAATGGCCCAGGCTGCTGAAAGAGGATGTGGAGGTACATTATTACAATCAGCAAAATGAAGAGATGCACAACCCGGAGCCGGAGGAACTGATGCCGTTTTGGGAGGAAGCGGAGGAACAGACATATGAGGATGACATGATGATGCTGATGATGATGGAAGAGGAACGGAGAAGAGAGGAGGAACAGAGAAGAGAGGAAGAAATGGAACTGCAGGATCCGGCGGGGGAGCAGAAATAAGCTGAGCTTATCCTGCCTGAACCGCAGTCCGGGGTAAGGAAGTGTCTACAAATAACCGCTGCAAGTTCATAGCGAGTTTTATTGTATTTCTGAGGTTTTGACTAAATAAGCTGCAGCGGTTATTTTCCGACAATTCCTAAGGAAATGGCTGCAAATAACTTGTGCAGATTTCTGGATAATTTCGTTGTGTCTATAACCTCTCAGATATGCAGAGCGCACAAGTTATTTTCCGCCAGTTCCTAAATGAGGAGGGGCTTGCAGGCTGCGCCATAGTTCACAGGCGTCCTTTGAAATCTTCATAGCAAAACTGCTTTATGATACGGCATTCCCCATCCTTTTGCCGAAGTGCAATGGCGGGCAGCGGCATTCCGTTGAAGGTATTGTTTTTCACCATGGAGTAGATGGCCATGTCTTCAAATACCAGCCGGTCTCCCTCCTGCAGCGGCTGATCGAAGGAATAGTCCCCTATGATATCCCCTGCCAGACAGGTGGGGCCGCCCAGGCGGTAAGTGTATGCTTTCCCGCCGGGCTGTCCGCTGTTCTGCAGGGGCGGACGGTAGGGCATCTCCAGCACATCCGGCATGTGGCAGGCGGCGGAGGTATCCAGGATCGCGATATCCATATCGTTATGGACAATTTCCAGTACTGTTGTAACCAGAAAACCGGCATTCAGCGCCACTGCTTCCCCGGGCTCCAGATATACGGTAAGGCCGTATTTTTCCCGCATTCTTATGATACAGCGCTCCAGCTTGGGGATACAGTAATCTGCCCGGGTAATGTGGTGGCCGCCGCCGAAATTGATCCATTTCATGTCCGGCAGATACCGGCCGAATTTTTCTTCTACGGCGTTCAAAGTTCGTTCCAGGTCATCGGAATTCTGCTCGCAGAGCGTGTGGAAATGGAGGCCGTCCAGCATTGGCAGAAGGCTGCTGCTGTCCGGTTCCGAATCGGATATCTTCCCGAAATTTTCTTTTGTCACACCCAGTCTGGAGCCGGGAGCGCAGGGGTCATAGATGGCATGGCCTTCCTGGGTGGAACATTCCGGGTTTATGCGCAGTCCGATGCTTTTTCCGGCGGCTTTTGCCCGGGGGCCGAATTTCTCCACCTGTTTCCAGGAATTAAATATGATTGTATCGCAATATTGCAGGATTTCCGGAAAATCCGTTTCCCGGTAAGCGGGGGAGAAGATATGGTTTTCCAGAATTCTTCCCTCGGCGGCTGCCGGTGACGTCATCTCTTCAGCGCATAGCCTGGCCTCGTACAGTCCGCTGGCTGTGGCTCCGTTTAAGAATTTTCCGATCAGGGGGTAGAGCGTGTACATGGAGAAGGCTTTCTGGGCCAGCAGGATTCTGGCGCCTGTCCGATCTGTGACGCTTTTGAGTATCTTAAGGTTTCTTTCTATAAGGGCTTCATCCACTACGTAACAGGGGGTGGGCAATTCGGAAAATTTCATAACAGGCTCCTTTCTGTTCGTATCTTACATGTGTCGTTTTCCCGCAATGGCGCTGCGCAGCAGGTCATACTCGTGAGCGCACGGATTCCTGACAATAGAAGCACTGCCTCTGTCCAATGACAGGAAGCTGTCTTTGCTTCCGGTAAAGGGTGGCTGGCGGTTTTGAGTATAGCATGGGAGGCCTGTTCTGGCAAGCAATTCCGGGAAAATCGGTAAAATAGAAACAGGGCAGCAGGCATTCCGGGTCATTTCCGATTCCCGTAAGACTGCTTGACTGCGGGGGCCAGGTCTGCTAGTATGGAAATGTCCGTATACCGTATACTGCAGACCGCCAGGATTTACAGTGCTGCCCTCGTGAAAG
>DKVC01000129.1 GCA_002490995.1 Lachnospiraceae bacterium UBA7188 | reverse complement strand
TGTTTTTTGGGGAAGAGAATATTATAATAATATAAGAAAAATACATTTTGTAATATTTTATGGGAAAATGCACATAATAGAAAAGGGAGGGATCGTGAAGGATGGAGAACATGTTTTATCTGCTGAATATGAGCATTTCTGGGATTAAGTGCATTGAAGAAGAGGTGCAGCTAAATTTTTATAAAAAAACGATTGATAGAGACTTTGATCCAGAAAAATACAGGATTAAGGCTATTTATGGTGAAAACGGTTCCGGAAAATCAGCGCTGATAACTGCGGTGAAGATTTTTCAGGATTTGATGCTTCATGACAATTACCTGAAGGAGTCAAAGACGCAGAGATTCCTGGATGAAATTATAAACAAAAGGACACGTAAGTTCCGTTTTGCCTGTGAGTTTCTTACAGAATTGGAAGATATAAGAATCGTTTATCGTTATTCATTTCAGCTGGGAAAAGGCAAAAATGGCCTGTATGAGATTCAGCAGGAAGCGTTGGAAATGAAAAATGGTAACTATGCCAATCATAACTATAAGGTTATCTTTAAATGCGAGGCTGGAGAACTGACAGAGGTAAATTGCACGGGCAGCAAAAAGAAATGGATTAAAAATAAATCAATTAATTTATTGTCCTCATACTCTCTCGTGTATATATACCTCATAAATTCAAAAGAGGATGGTTTTTCCATTAACAAGGACGCTGAAGAAGGCGGCATTTTTTTTGAATTGTTGATGTGTTCTGTGTTTGCCTTGACGTTGAAAGTATACATCGGAGAGGAAGACCAGCATGAATTGTATTTTTTGCAAAAGAGTCTAAAAGAAGGCGGGGCGGACGAGCAGGCGTTGGTAGAGGAAATTTTTGCAAATGGTAATAAGTTGGATTTATTTTCCAACATCAATGATAAAGTTGTTAGCAAGGAATATTTTGACAAGTACAAAGAAAAGGTTGCGCAATTGACACAATTCATCAAACTGTTTAAGTCAGATTTGGTGACGATAGAGATAGATGCAAAGGAAAACGGCGAAACATATGTGTGCGAACTGAATTTAGATTATGGGGATTATGCCATCAATAAGGAGTTTGAGAGCACCGGAATTAAAAAGCTGATCAGGCTTTTCGACTGCTTTGCGGTGGCAAGCAAAATGGGAATTGTCTTTGTGGACGAAATGGATGCGAATCTGAACGATGTTTATCTGTGCAGGCTGATTGAATATTTTATGTACTATGGAAAAGGGCAGCTGTGCTTCACCACACACAATCTGGATCCGATGACGGTTTTGAAAGAGAACAGGAATTCCATAGATTTTCTTTCAAGCGATAACCATCTGGTTCCATGGACATCCCGGGGAAATGCCTCACCAGAGAATTGTTATAAAAACGGAATGATAGAAGATTCGCCATTCAACATAGATGCGACAGACTTTGTGGGAATCTTCGGGGAGTGAGGGGATATGGCAATTCAACTAAGACAAGATACAGGGCAAGGGATGTACAGAAGGAAATCGCCGGATTGACCAGGGCCTTTACCATAGGGGAGACCAGGGTCATATACTGCATTGATACGGACGGATATGAAAAGGACATTGAGCATAAAAGGGAATTTGACGAAATCAGGCGATATTGTAGAGAGGGAGGCTATGATTTGATATGGTTCTGCCATGATGTGGAAGATGTATATCTGGGCAGAAGAATTTCCGATTCCGCAAAGGTGCAGGAAGCGGCTGCATTCAAAAGAAAGAGAAAAATAGAAGAGATGGATTTGGATAAATTGACCTGCAATACGGAAAAGGTACATACAAGCAACATCGTGAATGTTCTGGATCAATGCCTGTCAAGGCGGTAAGAAAATGCCTCCAAATAAAGGTGCGCTTTGGCGATGCTGATACTGCCCTGAATCTGATGCTTTCCGATTGTACGGGGCTGCGGGGGTGAAAATGCGGGTATGGGGATTGTTTTTCTCCACGTGCTGAAAATGGAGGCTGTAGAAGGAAAAATAAAGATGTGCAGAAGTTCAGGATGCCCAGGCGGTACTTATGCTTGTGCTGGCAATCGACGCGGAAAAGTGCTCCAGAGGGAATTAGGCTATGCCGGGATGAAATTACCTTTGCATGTATTGATGCAGCAGGGTTTTGCAAAACGGATAACAGAAAGGGAGAAGCATGAAAGCGGTTATTTTGGATATGTTTGGAGTTATCTTAAAGCAGACAGGGGACGAGTTTTATTCTTATGTACGGCAGTTTTTTCCGGAGAGGACGGAGAAAGAGATCTATGCTTTCTGGAACCGGGCAGATCTGGGAGAAATCTCTTCGCTGGAGGTCTGGCGGCAGCTGGGTTTTCGGGGGGATCTGGAGGATTAGGAAAAGGAATTTCTGGATACCCTGGAGGTAAACGGGGGCTTTTATGAGTTTGCGGCTGAGGCGGGAAAGCAGTGTAAGCTGGCGATTCTGTCTAACGATTCCAGCAGATGGAGCCGTTACATACGGGAAAAATTCGGTCTCAATCCGTATTTTGATGTCATCAATATCAGTGGGGATCTGAAAAGGAAGAAGCCTGACAAGTATGTATTTGAGCTTACCCGGCAGCAGCTGGACGTGGAAGCGGAGGACTGTGTTTACATTGATGACAGAAGGAAAAATCTGGTAGCGGCCCGGGATGTGGGGATGGATACCATATTGTTTAACAGCAGAAATGTAGAATATGAAGGGAAAACGGCTCGCAGTTTCCGTGAGTTGGGAGAATTGCTGGGAATTTTCAAAATCCTGGAATAATGATACTCAAGTCCGCCAGAATTGACTTATCTGTCTAAAGTGAGCATAATGGCTGGCGGTCTTAAAGCCACTGTAGTGATGGTGGCTTCGTTGCAGTTTACGGAAGGTTTGTGATTAAGTAGAGAAATAAGGCATGATTTTCAGAAAAAAGCCCTTTTGTCTGCATTCTTTCAGCTGACACTTAAGTTTGCGTACTTTTTTGGAGATACCCCCACAGCCCTGGTGAATGCCTTGAAGAAGCTGCTGTAGTCTCCGAACCCGCTCTTTTCGAAAGCAACGCCTACGCTGTCACCGTCATTGAGGTGCGCTTTTGCGATGCTGATGCGTCGGGCTGTGATGTATTTGTTGATGGTGGTTCCGGTGGCCTGCTTGAAAATCCGGCAGATATAGGATTCGCTCAGGAAAAAATTCGCAGCCAGCTGTTCTACCGTAATATTTTGACCGATATTTTGATTGATATAGGCGAGGATATCATCCACCTGCTGACTGTATTTGTAATCGCTTACACTGTTTTCAGCGGCATTGGCATTGGAGAGGGCATTGATCATCACCAGCAGTTCCATGAAGGCAGCCTGCTCCACAATGTCATGTGCGTAGCCCCTGGCAGAGGTCATTTTACTGATATAGTAGAGGAAACGCTTCTGCTGTGCCTTGTCCAGGGAAACCTTGTGCTGAAAGCGGCTGTCCCTGTTGGAAAAGCAATAATCCAGATTGGTGTCAGGTGTGGAGATCCGCTTGACGAAATCCGGGTAGATGGACAGCACGATCCGTTCATGGACGCTGTTGTCAATCTGGGTCAGCTTGTGGCTCTCGTACTGGTTGATGATAAACAGGTCCCCGGGAGAAATGGGATAAAAGCGATTGTCAATCAGGAATTGCTTTCCGCCGGAGATGGAGTAATATAATTCGTAACAGTCATGGATATGCATGTCCATGGCTTTTTCCTCTTTATAGAGGTGAGCGATGGAAAAGGTTTTGGTGCGCTCGCAATTTTCGATGGCGGTTTTACAGGAATTGACTTCTTCCATGGTCAGGAGGCTCCTTTCGATATAATTCGCAGAAAGTATAATTTACTGTGGATGCACACAAACCCGCAGGGGGATACGGTTTGGCGTATGGCTGTCAAAATAATGATCCTGATTACCTGGGATTTGATTCGTTTTATCCGGACAGGCCATTTGAATCCGCTGCCGATATATCATGGAAAATAAACTCCACAGCGCTTTCCAGGGAAACATCCTGCCGGAATATCTTTTCAGGGATGATGTCGAGCAGATCCTTTTCACGCCACCAGCTGCGCATTTGCGCCTCACCGAATTCAAATTTCTCTTTTTTCGTTTCATGGCGTTTTAATGTTTCCTCAAAGGGCAGGTCATAATAATACGCAAAAATCCTGTCTCCGAAAAGATCTGTTGCGGATTCAAAAAGCGGCCTGTACCAGTCTGCGTACAGGATGCCCTCCAGAATAACATAGTTGCAGTGGGCATTTCCGTATTCCAGGAGGGTAATCAATAAAGGCAGGGCAGGGGTGTCCCGGCCGTCGTGTGCCCACAGCATCTCCCGCCGGACGGTATCCTGGGGGATGACAAGGGTATTTCTTCCAAGTTTTCTCTGCAGAGATTTTGCCACGCTTGATTTTCCGCTTCCGGAATTCCCGCGCAGGATGACTAAAGATGACATGATTTTCTCCTGTTGTTTTTCGATTCTTTGGTTTCGATGATGGTGCTGTCTGAATCTGATCATACAGCAAAAGTTCAAAATTTGCAAGGTTTTGAGACATATTTGAATAGACTTTGAGATTTTTTTCGGGTATACTATAACCACAAACAAAATTTAAGAGAAAATTTATGGAAAAGCTTTCCAGATTATGTTAAAATGTAAGCGCTTACAAATGGAATGGCCTATATATGAAAAAATGGTCATTGAGATTCGTTTAAACGGTTTGAACGGAATAACCTGGAGAAATTTTCCTGTTTCTCTTAGCGCAAGGAAATGCCTTCAAATAACCTACGCAAGTCTGTTGCAGAATTTACAGATTTTATCAGATTGACTCTAAACATATTACAGGAACCGCTTCACGAACCCTGTAATCAAAAGAAAATTGCGTAGGTTATTTTCCGGCAGTTCCCAGGTTATACTCGCGCTCGGAAGCATTATAACGTAACTGTATAACGAGTGAGCGCTTCTGCGATTAGAGCAAAAGAGTGGCAAAAGAATGCGCTTACGGGTATAAACGCAGGTAAATCCAGACAGAAAGAGAGGTATCAACGTGGAACTTAGAACAGCAGTATCCCCAAGAGATGTAAAGCACTATACCACAGAGCGGCTCAGAGAGGAGTTTCTGATTCAGAATCTCTTCGTGCCGGGCGAGATCAAACTGGTATACAGCCACATTGACAGAATCATTACAGGTGCGGCGGTGCCCGTGGAGCCCATTGCCCTGAAGGCGGGCGATGAGCTTCGGGCGGAGTATTTCTGCCAGAGAAGAGAGTTAGGCGTCATCAATATCGGGGGCGCGGGAACCATCACTGTGGACGGAAGGGTTTATAAAGTAGGCTTCAAGGAGGCCATGTACATTGGCATGGGCTCGAAGGAGATTGTCTTTGCCAGCGAGGATGCCTCTCAGCCTGCAAAGTTTTATCTGAATTCCGCACCGGCCCACAGAACCTGTCCTACCGTGCTGATTAAGCCGGAAGGAGCCCCGGAGGAAGGCGTGGTTATTGTGAAGGATGAGAACAAGGTGGAGCTTGGCTGCCTGGAGGACGCCAATCACCGCGTCATCTGCAAATACATTCTTCCCGGCCAGGTGGAGAGCTGCCAGCTGGAGATGGGCATGACCAAACTGGAGCCCGGAAGCGTGTGGAACACCATGCCCTGCCATACCCATGACAGACGCATGGAGGTGTATCTGTATTTCGAGATGCCGGAAGACGCTTTCGTCATGCATTACATGGGTGAGCCCCAGGAGACCCGCCACATTGTTATGAGAAATGAGGAAGCCGTGATTTCTCCCAGCTGGTCCATCCATTCGGGATGCGGATCCAGGGCTTATACCTTTATCTGGGGCATGGTCGGGGAGAATCAGGATTTCGACGATATGGACGGCGTTGCCATGAAGGACCTGATGTGACGGAGACAGCACCATGATACATTTTGAGAAGATAACAGAGGATAATTTCGATGGGATTGTGCATATGAAGCGTCCGGAAAAGGAACGCTTTGTGGCATCAAACGCTTATTCGCTGGCTCAGGCGTGGCTCTATCGGGAGGCAGGGGACGTATATCCCTTCGCCATTTACCGGGAAGAGAAACCGGTGGGTTTTATGATGCTGGATGAAGACCTGGAGGAGAGGTGCCTTGTGATATGGCGCATTATGATTTCGGAGGAACACCGGAAGCAAGGGTATGGCACCTGCGCCGTGGAACAGATCATCCGCATGGCGGAGGAGTCCGGAAAGTATGATTTTCTGATTCTGAACTGCCATCCGGAAAATACCGTTGCCATGCATGTATATGAAAAAGCGGGTTTCCGAGCCACCGGGGAAGTGGAGAGAGACGAGATTGTCATGCGGCTGGATCTGCCTTTGGAAAAGAAGCCGCAGGACGGCTGACAGACAGGTACACAGGAATTGCTGAAAACAATTCCTGTGAAATAGCTGCGACAATTTCGTAAGAAATGTCTTCGGCAATTTTTAAAATGGAACAAAGGAAATCAATATAAGGAGGAGAAATAAAAATGTCAGAATTTACAAATTTTTCACTGCAGGGAAAAGTAGCACTGGTAACAGGTGCATCTTACGGAATCGGATTTGCCATCGCTTCCGCTTATGCGGAGTGCGGCGCAACCATCTGCTTCAATGATATCAATCAGGAGCTGGTGGACAAGGGGCTGGCAGCTTATGAAGAGAAGGGCATCAAGGCTCACGGCTATGTGTGTGACGTGACCAATGAAGACGCCGTAAACGCCCTGGTTGCACAGATTGAGAAGGAAGTGGGTGTCATCGATATCCTGGTAAACAACGCAGGAATCATCAAGAGAATTCCCATGACCGAGATGACTGCGGCCCAGTTCCGTCAGGTAATCGACATCGACTTAAATGGTCCTTTCATCGTATCCAAGGCTGTCATTCCTTCCATGATCAAGAAGGGCCACGGCAAGATTATCAACATCTGCTCCATGATGTCCGAGCTTGGCCGTGAGACAGTATCCGCATATGCTTCCGCAAAGGGAGGACTGAAGATGCTGACCAGGAATATCTGTTCCGAGTACGGCCGGTACAACATCCAGTGCAACGGCCTTGGACCCGGTTACATTGAGACGCCGCAGACGGCTCCCCTTCGTGAGATTCAGCCCGACGGCAGCAGACATCCTTTCGACCAGTTCATCTGCGCCAAGACTCCTGCCAACAGGTGGTTAAAGCCGGAAGAGCTGACCGGGCCCGCAGTATTCCTGGCTTCCGAAGCTTCCAATGCCGTAAACGGACATATCCTGTATGTGGACGGCGGCATCCTGGCTTATATCGGAAAGCAGCCCGAGTAAGGCCAAAAGCATTTGCCAACCAGTAAGTATAACGAGTGAACGCTGGTGCAATGTGAGGCAAAAGAGCAGCATACAATAGAAGCGGTGCTTCTACTGTCAGGAATCAATGTGCCCACGCGTATAAAAGATGTAACCAGCAGAAAGTGTCAACTGAATCAGGACACTTTTGAAACACGCTGTTTTCAGTACCAAATAAGCTGACAGCCGGATGCCATATCTGCAGAGCAAACCGGCTGTCGGCTTATACGATGTGGTAAACGCCGCCGGAAGGCGAAGCATTGCAGCGTTTATCCGCATGATGAGAGAAACAGGCCAGTGGAAGAGTTTACTATTCTCCCAATTGGCTGTCAGGTTGTCTGGCAGGCAGAGAATCGGCAGAATGCGCAATACGGCAGCAAAACATATGTCAGAGCCAGACACAAAATGTGAATCAACGGAGGCAATTTAAATGAAGATAGCATTGATAAACGAAAACAGTCAGGCCGCCAAGAACGAGCTGATTTGTACGACTTTGAAAAATGTAGTTGAACCCATGGGACATGAAGTGTATAATTATGGTATGTGCGGTGCAGAAGATCCCAACTCCCTGACCTATGTGCAGAACGGCATCCTTGCGGCGGTACTGCTGAACTCGGGCGCGGCGGATTTTTGTATTACAGGCTGCGGTACCGGAGAAGGCGCCATGCTGGCATGCAATTCCTTCCCCAGGGTGCTGTGCGGGCATATTGAGTCTCCTCTGGATGCCTATCTTTTCTCCCAGGTTAACGATGGCAATTGCGTTGCCCTTCCGTTCGCGGAGAATTTCGGGTGGGGCGGCGAATTGAACCTCCAGTATATTTTTGAAAAGCTGTTCTGTGCTCCCGGTGGCGGCGGATATCCCCCCGAGAGAGTGGAGCCTGAGCAGAGAAATAAGAAAATATTGGATAAAGTAAAAGAAGTAACCCATACTGATATGGTAACCATCTTAAAGAATCTGGACAGGGAACTGGTAAAGGGCGCTCTGTCAGGAGCAAAGTTCCGGGAGTATTTCTTTGCAAACTGCAAATGTGACAAGATTGCGGAGGCAGTTAAGGAAGTGCTGGCATAAGGAAATGTCTGCGACAATTCCAGAGGGGTTGAGTGGACCGGCATGAAATAATGAAAAAGCATGTGCGGACATGCGGAAAAGAGGGAAAAATGAACGCTGTATTAGAGCAAATCAGTAAAATCGGTATTGTACCTGTTGTAAAGATTGACAGGGCCGAGGACGCGCTTCCCCTGGCGAAGGCGCTGTGCGCAGGCGGACTCCCCTGTGCGGAGGTTACGTTCCGTACCAGTGCGGCTGCGGAGGCCATCAGGATCATGACCACAAACTTTCCTGATATGTGTGTGGGTGCCGGTACCGTACTGAACGCAGAGCAGGTTGACGCGGCAGTGGAAGCCGGTGCGAAATTCATCGTCAGCCCCGGATTGAATCCCAGAACAGTGAAGTACTGTATTGAGAAAAACGTGCCCATCACCCCCGGCACCTCCAGCCCATCCGATATTGAGCAGGCCATTGAACTGGGTCTGGACGTGGTGAAGTTCTTCCCGGCTGAGCAGTCCGGCGGACTTGCCAAGATCAAGGCCATGGCTGCCCCCTATGTGAATATGAAATTCATGCCTACCGGCGGCATCAATGCCAAGAACCTGACTTCTTACCTTGATTTCAACAAGATCATCGCATGCGGCGGTTCCTGGATGGTTCCCGGCGACCTGATCAATGCAGGCGAGTGGGACAAGATTGAGCAGCTGACCAGGGAAGCGGTTCAGACCATGCTGGGCTTCGAACTTGCGCATATCGGCATTAATTCCGAGAGCAAGGAAGAGGCGGACAAGACTGTAAACCGTCTGGCATTCCTGTTCGGTACGCCTGTGAAGGTGGGGAACAGCGGCAGTTTTGCAGGCACTATTGTGGAAGTACTGAATGCGAAGGGTAGAGGAACCCACGGGCATATTGCCATCAGGACGAATTATATCGTGAGGGCTATCAATTACATGAGCACTGTGCTTGGTGTGGAGTTTGAAGAGCCTATCATGAAGGGTGACAAGATCAATGCCATCTATCTGAAGGAAGAAATCGGCGGCTTTGCAGTGCATCTTCTCCAGAAGTAAACTGGTATGAAATGCGGCGCAAAGAGACGCGCCTTTTATCGGAAGCGAAGGGATAGCTTCCGATAAGACATAACATTATGAAAGGATTTGACAACAATGGCGAAAGTAATTACCATGGGTGAGATCATGCTGAGGCTGTCCACTCCCAATTTTGAAAAATTTATTCAGGCGGATGAGTTTGACGTGAATTACGGCGGCGGGGAAGCCAATGTGGCAGTGTCTCTGGCAAATTACGGACATGACGCGGAGTTCGTGACCGCAGTGCCTGACAATGAGATCGGCGAGTGCGCAGTGGCGGCGCTGAGGAAATACAATGTAGGGACAAAGCATATTGCTAGATGCGGCGAGAGGCTGGGGATCTATTATCTGGAGAGCGGCTCTTCCATGAGGCCTTCCAAGGTAGTATATGACAGGGCGCATTCCTCCATCTCCACGGCAACGGCGGCAGACTTTGATTTTGACGCTATTTTTGAGGGGGCAGACTGGTTCCACTTCACAGGAATTACCCCTGCCGTATCCGATGCGGCTGCTGCGCTGACCGAGGAAGCATTGAAGGCTGCAAAGAAGCATGGCGTAAAGGTTTCCGTAGACCTGAACTTCCGCAAGAAGCTGTGGACGTCCGAGAAAGCGCAGAAGGTGATGAAGAACCTGATGCAGTATGTTGATGTGTGCATCGGAAACGAAGAGGATGCCGAGCTGGTGCTTGGCTACAAGCCCGGCAAGACGGATGTCACCAGCGGTGATCTGGAGCTGGCCGGATACAAGTCCATTTTCGAGCAGATGGTGGCTGACTACAATTTTGAATACTGTGTTTCCTCTCTCCGTGTGAGCCATTCCGCTTCCGATAACGGCTGGTCCGCATGCATTTACTCCAGGGATACGAAAGAGTTCTATCACTCCAAGGAGTACAGCATTCACCCCATCGTTGACCGTGTAGGCGGCGGAGATTCCTTTGCAGGCGGCGTTATCTGCGGCATGCTGGACGGCAAGGATTTCAAGGCTGCCCTGGAATACGGCGTGGCGGCTTCCGCTCTGAAACATACCATTCCCGGCGACTTCAACCTGGTCTCCAGGAAAGAGGTGGAAACACTGGCAGGGGGCGATGCTTCCGGCCGCGTGCAGAGATAAGGCGGCGCCTTTTGCGCGTGTTCGCTGCGAAGGCGATGCTTTCGGAAGGATGTAGAGCCACGGTATGGATTGCTTTATATCAGTATTTACAGAATTTACAAAAGAGAAAACCGTTGCGGCGTGCGCTGTGGCGGTTTTTTGCCATAGAACATTGAAAGAAGTCATATGCAGAGAAATATACAGTAAACAGACTGTATAATAACGTGATATCATATTTTCTTGCACTTTACCGCGAACAATGCTAGAATCAGTATAAATCCATATCACATTTTATTCAAGACAACAGGAATATAAAACGGGGGTATCATGAAGCTGCACATTGAGAATATATCGAAGATCAGTATGGCAGATATTGACCTTGACGGCATTACGGTAATTGCAGGGAGCAATAATACCGGAAAAAGTACTGTTGGCAAGGTTTTATTTGCATTAATGAATTCATTTTATAATATTGATGATTTTATGATTAGAGCGTCAAAAGGT
>DKVC01000138.1:2665-2931 GCA_002490995.1 Lachnospiraceae bacterium UBA7188 | reverse complement strand
TTTAAGTGCATACCGTCAAAATTCTGCCGGATTGTTTCCTCAATCGCCTCCTTGCACTCCCTGTCAACCTTTCGGGAATCACTGTATCTATCCACTTCCCCATGTTCCATCGCATAACTTAAGGTATGCCCATAGAATGCCTGCGGGCTTTTCTGTGCTTCCGGCTGCTCCGGTTCCTGCAATGTTTCCTGTTCTTTTGCAAACATCTCTTTGACATCGCTCTGTGTCATTTCCCCTGATACCAGCCGCCCCATAAGCTCACGGCA
>DKVC01000138.1:0-2314 GCA_002490995.1 Lachnospiraceae bacterium UBA7188 | reverse complement strand
TTCATATGCTTGCAGGAAATAACGGTTTTTGATGCTGTCACTCCGGGGATTCACTTCTATTTTGTAGATATACTCCGGTGTATTTTCTTTTTCTAACTTCTGGACATCATGTCCAGAAGTGTCCTGCATTTTTTCCGGTTCCGCTTTTTGGGTTTCCTGCTCTTTTACACCCTCCAATGCCTTCATAAAATCAGGAAGTTTTGTAAAGCCGAAAGAATCTACAAAGTGTGCGCTGTTCTCCCCGTCCTCATGCAGCACCACAATGTCACTGACAGAAAGTGAATGCCCCTTATAATCTGCCGGGTGGTCTACATTGAATTTCTCATAGACCGCTTCCAGTGTTGCGCTCTGTGTCCGCCCTTGCAGTTCAGAAAGCCCGCCCACATAAACAAGGTTGTAATTCTCCGGCTTGATTGCATCAAAATTGTCCTTTATGATACCCATGCGCTTTAAGGATTCCGTACCCTCAAAATGAAACTGCCTGAGTTCCGGATTGTCTTTCAACTGAAAAATGCCATATCGGTCAGAATCTCCGTACAAAAGCTGTGCCTCCCTGTTTGCGCCGCTTTCCGCAAGTTCTGCCTGCATAGAGCGCAGTTCCCTCTCGTTCTCCCAATCGTTCTTTTCAATGCCAAAAATACCCTCATGCTCCGTAATCTGTTCCCTGCCCCCTATCAAAGTTTCCGAACCGTCCTTATGGAGCTGGTATACGGGCAGGTCATGGTCAAACAATTCCAAGGCTGTTTCTTTCGTGAGTGGGAGCATTTCTTCCCATGTATAACCGTATTCGTGCATTTCCGACAGGCCAATCATGCCATCGGGAAGCGCATCTATTTCCGCTTGTGCGTCACTGACCGTCAGGGCTGCACTGAAAGGCTCGTTTTCAATCCTGTATGCCAATACCTCCGCCAGCTCTTTCGTTTTCTCGTAATTGTCCAGCTTGTACCCATAATTTACAATCAGGTTTCTTTCATCAGGGGAAAACACATCCTTCCCATGTTCTATACGGTGTATGACAGATGCCGCATATTCTATCCCGGATAATTCTTTTTCAAGGGAAACTTCCCCTGCCTTCAAGTCCACCGCAATATCATAGAATTCCGGCATACCGCTGTTCCTGCCGTCTTTTACGATGATCGGCACATACTCAGCACCGTTTTCTTCCATAAAATCCTGAATATTTTCGTTCCACTCATTCTCGTCCAGCGCCGCCAGCTTATAGGCAAGGTCAAGCGCCTGCTCCCGTGTCATGTTGGTAATCTTGTCAATCTCATATCCGTCATCTTCCCTATACATGATTTTCAGAACCACATCACTGTCCTTGATTGGCTCATTGGCTTTCTTATCCATCTCCATCGCATATTTGACATCTGTTATCGCATGGGTGTCGGTATCATAGATGTAATCTACATGAAATTCCTCTACTTCCTCTGACCTGTCATCCCCCAAATGGGTAACCCATGCGCCCCTGCTCTCTAAATAGGCTTCCACATTCTCCCTGTCTGCGTCCTTCATGGCAAGCAGGCTGTTAAGCAGCTCCACTCCCTCCATGCCCCTGATGCTTGCAATGTCAAAATGGGAACGCTCCGTATTGGATATTGCAAGGATAAACTCCTGCGACTGTTCCTGCATGACTTCCCGGTCACGCTGTATTTCCCTGAGATGTTCCTCAATGCCCGTGATAAGCTCCGATGCCGTCCTGCGGATCGTGTCAAGGGAAGATTTCAATTCTTTCATGTCACGCCCTGTTGACCACCCGGCGATATACCCGAAAGAATATTCTGATGTGTCTATGCCGAAGTGCTGGCATACTGTGTAAGCAATGCTCTCCGCTTCCACCTCTTTGGTGTTCCTGTCCTTTGCAGGCGCAAGGATATCTTTATTGACTTCCTTATCATGCAGCATGGAATGTGCGGTTTCATGCACCATCGTCTTTAATGTCTGGCTCTCGCTCATGCCCTCCTGCACTGCAATCCGTTTTTCTGTCGGACTGAAGAACCCTTTGGAATCACCGGGAATGTCCTCAAAGCTGACCGGAACCGGGGCAACAAATGTGACCGCCTTAATAAAGTCCTCATATCCCTCCACTGTGGATAAAAGCTCTTTTGCTTCCAGTTCCGGGATTGGCTCACCATCCGTCTGTGATACGTCAAACACGGACACGGCACGGAAAGCGGGGATTTTAATCTCAACTTCCTCCGTCTGCGGCATACCGTCCTTATCCAGCATGACCTCCCCGGTCACAGGGTCTAATTTATCCCGTTCCTCTTTGATTTTGTATGGGGCGGGAGCCAGGATACGGATTCCCTTCTCC
>DKVC01000106.1:1926-5453 GCA_002490995.1 Lachnospiraceae bacterium UBA7188 | reverse complement strand
CAACACCAGCACCAGAAGAGACAGTAGCGCCGGATGCAACGCCAGCACCAGATGCGACTACAATACCGGATGTAACACCGATTCCTACACCGGAACCAGATGCGACAGCATCGCCAGAATCTACACCGCAGCCAGATGTGACACCAGTGCCAAATCCTACGACGGCACCGGTTCCTACACCGGTACCTGTTGCACCTACCCCGGTGCCTGTTCCTACGCCCGATACGAAGATTCCATTCATAAAGGGTGAAACAGGCAGGGAAGGCTGGGAGGCTGTTAAAGAAGATGCCGCAGATGCATTTGAGGGAAAGTGGGTTAACGTCGACATGAACGGCACATCCACTGTGCCCGGAAATGTGCTTGACTGTATAAAGGGACAGAATGTTACTCTTTCATTTGATATGGGCAACGGGCTAACCTGGTTTGTGAATGGCAAAAATGTTACGGCGGAACATGCAAATGATGTGGATTTTTCCGTACAGATTGGAGCATCAAATATTCCGCAGGATATTGTGGGCAGTGTGGCCGGAAAT
Source organism: Lachnospiraceae bacterium UBA7188 (assembly GCA_002490995.1). Taxonomy (GTDB): domain Bacteria; phylum Bacillota; class Clostridia; order Lachnospirales; family Lachnospiraceae; genus Acetatifactor. The sequence goes on along the minus strand of DKVC01000106.1, from coordinate 4,920 downwards.
CGTCAGTCAACGCAGCTTGGCCTTGCCTACAATGGCTATTTTGGTTACAGCGCTGTATTGATGATCAATATGGGTTCGGCTAACGCAGGATTGTATGCGAATCTTTACTATTATAATGAAAGTACCGGCGCTCTTGAATTCGTTACTGTTGACCGGATAAACGAAGATGGTATTGCAGAACTGGTGTTTTCACATGCTTCTGATTATGTTATTGTCGTTGGAGAGGATGTAATGGACGGAAATTCAGACGGGACTTCTTCCGGAAGCAATAATAGCTCCTCATCTGCCAGCAGCGTTAATTCACAGGGAACCGGAATACGTTCTCCTAAAACCGGTGAATATGATACTGTAATCGGCGGAGCAAATGCTGCTGAATTACAGCATGGTGAAAACGGTCTGAATCTGCTGTGGCTGTGTTTGATCGGAGCTGCCATGGTGTCAGTGATGGGAACGATTACATTCCTGATATACCGGAAAGCAAATAAGTAAGATAAGCAGGCCATAAAGGAAGAGGCTGTTGGAAAATAACATTCACACACAATGTATTGTGCGGATGTAGTCATTTTCCACCAGCCTCTTTTTGTGATATAAAATGACAGCTACAGTGTTACAGCTCCAGCAGTTCCACCCTGGGAGCTCTTGCAGTCATGGTCTGCTTCCTGTCATAAGTTAAGGGATTACCCTGCAGGTCACCGGTCAGTCCGCCTGCCTCTTCTACGATTAGAGCGCCGGCTGCATAATCCCAGGGGCAGAGTTCCAGCTCAAAATAAAATTCCGCCCTGCCGCTGGCAACCATGCACAGGTCAAGGGCAGCAGAACCGCTGCGGCGCAGGTCCTGAGCCTGAGACATGTAGCGATAAGCTATCTCAAAGGATTTCCGGGTCAGCTCCGCATGATAGGGGGCGGTACCGAACAGGATTAGCCCTTCTGCAAGCGTCCTGTCGGAAGTATGGATTTGTTTTCCGTTCAGATAAGCACCTTTTCCCTTTATGGCATGGTAGGTTTCCCGGCTGTAGGGATTGTAGATTACCCCAAGTATGGGAAAGCCGTCCAGAGCCAGCGCCACGCTGATACAGCTGGCATTGTACCCCCGGGTAAAATTGGCGGTGCCGTCGATGGGGTCCACGATAAAGGCGTACCCATTGGAAATGTCCGAGTGGTCCATCTGGTCCTCCTCACCCAGGAAGGCAGCTCCCGGTACCAGCTCCAGCAGCTGTTTTTCAAGGATTTCCTGTACCCTGGAGTCATAGTCGGTAACGAAATTTCCTTTTCCTTCTTTCTGGTGTATCCTGCGCTGAACATCATCGGCGCTGAGCAGGATGGTTCCGCATTCATGGACGATCTCTGTAATTTTCTGAAGTAAGATTTCTTTTTGCATATGTTCTCCTTTGGTATTTGCTTCTATGCTTATTTTAAACAATTACGGGAAAAATGCAAGAGTGAAAAAGCAGCCTTTCAAAAGCAGGCTTGGCAAGAGTATAAAAACAGCCTTTCAAAAGCAGGCTTGGCAAGAGTATAAAAACACTCGTTCAAAAGCAGGCCTGACAGAGTGTAAAAGCATCCGTCCAAAATCAGGCTTGATAAGATTGTGTGCAGATGGTATGATACTGACAGATAAAATTTTGGGAGCTTCGGAAATATGGGTACAAAAAAAGGAGAGGGATTATGCGCAGCAACCTGACTACACTCTGCTACATAGAAAAGGAAGACAGCTATCTGATGCTTCACAGGGTTAAAAAAGAAAAGGATATCAATAAGGACAAATGGATCGGAGTGGGCGGGCATTTTGAAGAGGGCGAATCACCGGAGGAGTGCCTGCTGAGGGAAGTATATGAAGAGACCGGGCTGACATTGACATCCTGGCGGCTGCGGGGGATCATTACCTTCGGCACCGATGTCTGTGATACGGAATATATGTTTCTCTATACGGCTGACGGCTATTCCGGGCAGCTGACAGACTGCGATGAAGGGACGCTTCAATGGGTGGAGAAGTCGAGAGTGCCGGAGCTGCCCATATGGGAGGGAGACAGGATATTTTTCCGGCTTCTTGATGAGCAGGTTCCCTTTTTCTCCCTGAAGCTGCGCTATGTGGGAGATGAACTGGCGGAAGCAGTTCTGAACGGGCAGCAAATAGAAGGAGTATAAATTAATCCCGGACCTGCACCAAACGCGAAGCCCGGGATTAAAGGGCGGCCGAAGCCGCTTTTCAAAAAAGGGGAGGATAAGGTCCCGCTCTCCGCAGAACCTAAGTATTACTTTTTCTCTTTCGTATCATCAAAGGAGGGGGTTCCTTGACATTTATTATTGTTGCACGAAATGAACAGATTATACCCGGAAATTAATTTTTTTTTGAAAAATTTTTTTGTTGTGTTCAGGGATAATCTGTTATATACTGGTAGGAGCGGATATTGTTTTCATGGGCTATGCGGCGAAGGTACAGAGGGCGCATGAATGCCGTGAGATGATGCATCGCGGAAAATACAGCCGGTGAAAAGAGGGCCGGCAGGAGATTTGAAAAAGGTGGTAGATACTATGGCATTATTAGAAAAATGGAGAGAGATGGCATACAATGATGCGGCGGACAAGGACAAGCTGCAGGCGCTGTGGGCGTCATATTTTAAGGAAGAGAAGGACATTTATGCCCAGCTTCTGAAAAACCCGGACGAAGTGGTGCGCGGCACGGTCAAAGAGCTGGCTGAGAAGTACCAGGTGACTCTTATGACCATGACGGGCTTTCTGGACGGTATCAACGACAGTCTGAAAGAAGCGAATCCCATCGAGGAGATGGAAGAGGATACGGAGGTAAATTTAGGCTTCGACAAGGAGCTGCTGTACAAGAACATGGTGGCGGCGGAAGCCGACTGGCTTTACAATCTGGAGGAGTGGAAGGATATTTTCGACGAGGACACCAGGAAGGCTCTGTATAAAGAACAGAAGGCTTCCGGCACGGTAGTGAAAGAAGCGAAGATTTATCCCAACGATCCCTGCCCCTGC
>DKVC01000106.1:0-1643 GCA_002490995.1 Lachnospiraceae bacterium UBA7188 | reverse complement strand
TCCCAACGATCCCTGCCCCTGCGGAAGTGGAAAGAAATACAAGAAATGCTGCGGTAAAAAGTAATTGAAAGTTACTGTCCACAGGCAGTGAAAGGACTCTTTTCGCCGAAAAGGGTTCTTTTTGTAAAAATATATTTTCAAGCGGAACTGGAACAGGAGGCAGGTAAGGATGAGGAAACTGTTGAAACAGGTCAAATGGGAGACAATGCTGACTTCATTGCTTTATATCGTGCTGGGGGTGGTGACGGTTGCGATTCCGGAGACCATGGTAAGGACTTTAGGGTATCTGGTGGGTGTTCTCTTTATTCTGGTGGGGGCTGTCTCCATGATATGCTATCTGCTGCGGGAGGCCAGCCGGAATTATGACCGCAACGACTTCGGATATGGGCTGGTGGGAATCGCTGTGGGTGTGCTGTTTCTCTATAAGGTGGAGTGGATTACCTCGCTGGTTCCTGTGATTCTGGGAATCCTGGTTCTGGCCAGCGGCTGTGTGAAGCTGCAGCATGTGATCGACATGAAGCGGCTGGAGTGCGGAAACTGGGCTGCGGTGCTGATTCTTGCCGTGATCAATGTGATATTCGGCGCGGTGCTGATCGCAAATCCCTTTAAGACGGTTATACTGCTGTTCCAGCTGGTGGGAGTGGGACTGATTTTCAGCGGTGTTACGGATTGTATTACGGTTGTTTATGTTGCGGGAAGGATGAGGGATTTCCTGGACAGGGTACAGGCTGTGGATTCCACCTTTACGGAGGTTGTGGAAGAGGAGGAAAGAGGCAGGGCCGGAGGAAAGCGCCGGGACAGGAAAGATTCGGAGCCGGGGGAAAGCCGTCGTGACGGGAAGGATTCAGAGCCGGGGGAAAGCCGTCGTGACGGGAAGGATTCAGAATCGGGGGAAAGCCGTCGGAACGGGAAGGACTCAGAATCGGGGGAAAGCCGTCGGAACGGGAAGGACCCGGGAGCGGGGGAAAGCCGCCGAAACAGGAAGGATTCAGAGGAGCCGGAGGAGAAGGCCGGTGAAGATGGGTCAGAAAATAAGAATGAAGGAGCGTAAACAGTGAACATTGCATCGTTTTTACTGCCTAAGGCAGAGGTTGCTTACCTCAGGGATGACATGACACTGCGGCAGGGGCTTGAGAAGCTGCGGAGAAGCGGGTTTACAGCAATACCTGTCATTGATGTGGAGGACAGGTACGTGGGGGTTATAAGCGTGGGGGACTTTCTCTGGAACATTCTTGCATATAATGAAACATTGGAAGACATCACGCTGAAGAATCTGGAACATATGACTGTGCGCGATTTCCTGCAGAACGGGAAGGTGAAGCCGGCCTGCATTGACACTGCCATGGAGAATCTCCTCGAGTGCGCAAAAAATCAGAATTTCGTGCCGGTTATTGACGACAGGAATGTATTCATAGGAATCGTAACCAGGGGGGATATCATAAAATATTTTGTAGACAGGAATAAGGGATGAATTACGGAAAGCAGGGGAGCCGAAGAAAACGGGTTCTTTTGCCGTGGTAAATACCAGCCAGGGAACTGTAAGTACAGGAAGAGGAAGCGGACAGGAGGATGTTGAGATGAAGAAACTGGAAGAATACGTAGTGAGTATACCTGATTTCCCGGAGCCGGGCATTATTTTCCGG
>DKVC01000125.1 GCA_002490995.1 Lachnospiraceae bacterium UBA7188 | reverse complement strand
CCCAAGCGCCTGCTCATCGGCGATGACGAGCACGGCTGGGACGACGATGGCGTATTCAACTTCGAGGGCGGCTGCTATGCCAAGGTTATCAATCTGGACAAGGATTCCGAGCCTGATATCTACAATGCAATCAAGCGCGACGCTCTTCTGGAGAACGTTACCGTAGATGAGAACGGCAAGATTGACTTTGACGATAAGAGCGTAACGGAAAATACCCGTGTTTCTTATCCCATCAACCATATTAACAATATCGTACGTCCCGTTTCCGCAGCACCGGCAGCCAAGAATGTAATCTTCCTGTCCGCAGATGCATTCGGCGTGCTTCCTCCCGTGTCCATTCTGACCCCCGAGCAGACACAGTATTACTTCCTTTCCGGATTTACTGCTAAGCTGGCCGGTACAGAGCGCGGCATCACAGAGCCTACTCCTACCTTCTCCGCATGCTTCGGCCAGGCATTTCTGGAGCTGCATCCCACAAAGTATGCAGAGGAGCTGGTTAAGAAGATGCAGGTAAGCGGCGCTAAGGCTTATCTGGTAAATACCGGCTGGAACGGCACCGGCAAGAGAATCTCCATCAAGGATACCAGAGGCATCATCGACGCTATCCTGAGCGGCGCCATCAACAATGCACCTACCAAGAAGCTTCCTGTCTTCAACTTTGATATTCCTACGGAGCTTCCCGGCGTGGATACCAACATCCTCGACCCTCGCGATACCTATGCAAACGTATCCGACTGGGAGACCAAAGCTGATGACCTGGCTAACAGATTCATCAAGAACTTTGCAAAGTATGAAGGAAATGAGGCTGGCAAGGCACTGGTAGCTGCAGGTCCTCAGAAGTAATAAAAGTTTCTTATATGAAAAAACAGAAACCACCGGTTCATGCAGCCGGTGGTTTTTTCATAAATCGTTTTTTATAAATCCTTTTTCAGTCATTTTACATTCAGGTTGGCAAATGTTCTCGATCGCGAGTATATATTCTGAATCATATTTACTTTTCCGCAAAATTGACAAAGCTAATATTCATGTTCACATAACCCACAATGCCGTCCACGGAACCCTCAAAGTCATACTGCCACATGGAAAACTTATAGGGATAATCAGGGATATCCGCCGCCTGGGACAGCCATATGTCATAGGCTGTCAGCTTGGACATATCAATCTCCTTGATAAGCCATTCCTTATTGCCATAGACCATGGTCTTCCGGCCCGTTGCCGCGATGGTATCCAGGAACGCCTTAGCTATTTCCGTCTTCTCCGCCCTGGTCAGGTTCTCCGTCCTGGCCGTATCGTTTTCCACCAGTTCCATATCGTAAGCCACCGGGTAAGCAAGCTGATATTCGCCCAGATTTTCGATGACCATATTCGCCTCTTCTATGGCTTCCTCCTTCGTGATGGCCTGGGAATAAAAGTATACCCCCACATCCAGTCCGGCATCCGTGGCACGCTTGATATTATCGCTGAAGTATTCGTCCAGTATCAGCTGCCCTGAACCGTATCCTCTTGCTCCCACACGGATCATGACAAAATCAATTCCGGCTTTCTTCACCTTCACAAAGTCCACATAATCCTGATATTTGGAAATATCAACCCCTACATAAGAGGTCTGTTTTCCGTTCTCATAGTACTTCATCAGGTCAGACTGGCACACCAGCTTCGTAAAGTCATATTCGTGCTTTGGCAGATAAGGGCTGATCAGAACCCATTCCTCCTCCCCGTCTGCATACTGTACCAGCGTATGCTTCCCGTCCGTGGAAGGGTCCGGCTCCTCCTTCTCCGGCTCCTTTGTAGGTTCCGGCGTGGGAGAAGCCGTGGGTTCCGGATACATGTCCCAAAAATCCAGATCATCCGGATGCAGCCCATTTTCTGACAGCAGCTCATCTGTCTCCGGGTAGATGATAACAGGAGAAGACGGATCCGCCGCAGCCTGCACCGCATTATTCTGCTGTGAATGTTCTCCAGATGTAGTACTTTTCTGATTCAACAGCAGGACCGTCAGCAGTATCACCGCCACAAAAGCGGACACAGCCACTATAGACATCACTATTGTAAATGTCATATTCGAATTGTCGTCAAAATCATTCGGCATTTTCATAATAATCTACCTCCCTGCCTGAACCCTGGACTAAGGATTCAGGCACAACTTCCAATACTTTGGTCTCCTCCTTTTTGCATCCTCTCCGCTGGCTGTCTCCGGATTATAAACATTTCCTTTGGGCAGAAAGCGCACCTGTTTCGTTCAAGTATTACGGCTCGTTTTATCATACCTTTGTAATGCATTTCTTGGGGCATTTCTCCGCACAGGTACCGCAGCCCGTACATTTTTCCTGGTCGATTGTGGCATGGAAATCCGTCACGGTCACCGCCTGGGCAGGACAGTTGCGCACACACAGGCCGCAACCGATACACCCGGCCTGGCATGCTTTCATAGTCACAGGCCCCTTGTCCGATGAGCTGCAGGAAACCGCGTATTCCGCCCTGTACGGAATCAGCGAAATCAGATGCTTCGGGCACACCTCCACACATTTCCCGCAGGCTTTGCACTTCTCCTTATCTACCACCGCAACACCGTTTACCACATGAATGGCGTCAAACGGACAGGCCTCCACGCAGCTTCCAAAACCCAGGCAGCCGCTGTTGCAGGACTTGGGCCCGCCCCCGGGCACAAAGCCCATGATACGGCAGTCATGATGTCCCGTGTATTCATAATCCACTTTTGCCTTCTCACAGTCTCCCATACATGCTACAAAGGCCACCTTTCTCTCGGAGCTGCCTGCTTCCACACCCATAATGGCTGCAATCCTGCTGCTCACCGCCTCGCCCCCTACGGGACAGCCGTTCACAGGCGCCTCTCCTTTCGCAATCGCCGCAGCCAGGCCGGAGCAGCCCGCGTATCCGCAGCCTCCGCAGTTATTGCCGGGCAAAGCCGCCAGCACAGCCTCCTCCTTCTCATCCTTCTCCACGTGGAAACGGATTCCGGCCACGCCCAGAAACAGCCCTACAAAGATGCCCACTACGCCCACAACGGCCGCAGCAGACAAAATCCCCGTTATACTCATCATCCTGCTCCCTTCTTATTCCAGTTCCGTCACTTTCTT
>DKVC01000167.1 GCA_002490995.1 Lachnospiraceae bacterium UBA7188 | reverse complement strand
ACCTTTTGACGCTCTAATCATAATATTCTAATATCGTTTCGTTCAGTTATTAGTAAAAAACAAAATAATTACCAAAAAAACGAAATCTTTCCATATGGTTCAGAGAGGATTCCTCTTATAATATGTACAAGAATATGGTCAGCTGAGTATAAAGAGACCGCATTTTGCCGAATCAGCGGCTTGCCGCACATGATTTCTGCCAGTCAGACTTCGCGTCCGGAAGACAGAACAGGCAGAATCCTGAGAGGCAGATTCGGAACTGGAGAATGGAGGAATGGAGGAACGAAGATGAGAAAACATGCAACACGATGGAGACCCAAACGTATCCTGGCGCTGCTTCTGTGCGTCCCAATGCTGTGCGGTATGCTGGCAGGTCAGGAAGCCCGGGCGGCAGAGAGCGGGGTTACGGAATCCGGTGGGGTGGAACAGTCCATAGAGGAGCGGACGGTGGCTCATTTCCCGCTGAACGCCGAGTACAGGCTGAAGAACCGGAAGAACATGGCCCAGGCATTTCCCGACTCTGCCGCGTCCAATGCCGGATGGAAGAGCGAGTATGTGGAGCTTCGCCGGGCAAACGGCGGCAGCAATCCCAACAATACGGGACACATTGCAGGAAACTATCCGGGGGATGCGGTGACAGGGGAACAGATTTCCTTTTCTGTAGATGTCAGGGTGGACGGAAACCAGTCCAGGATTCCGTCAGCACAGGAAGCGCCCCTGCGGACTATTTTTCTCTACGGGGGAAAGACGGACTATAACAAAGACTGTATTTCTATTCGTTATTTTTACAACGAAGATACATCCGCAGTAGTCCTGAAACAGAACGGAAAGGATGCGGTGGCTGCGGAATTTCCAAGACCGCTGGCAGATATGTGGCATAATTACGCGGTTTCCCTGGATGGGGAGGAAAACGGGAAACTGACGGTCTGGGTGGACGGGGAGGAAGCGGCCAGCGCAGACAGCCAGGGTATCGGTGCGGAAGAAATCGGAAGCCAGGTGATGAGGCTGAACCGCGCTACGGCCAGCAATACGATTAATGTGGATGCCCGGTACCGGGATGTAAGGATTTTCAAAGGGCTGCTGTCGGAGGAGGATGCCCGCTGGCTTGCGGAAGAGATACAGGATTTTACATGGCAGGATTTATCAGCGGGACAGCAGACAGTCTATGAGGGAATGACAGTCCGGAGCGACCTGAAACTGGCATACGGCAGCGGCCTGGTGTGGGAGTCCAGTGATCCGGGGGTAATTGACGGCACTACCGGAAAGGTGACAAGGCCGCCCCAGGGACAGCCTGCAAAGGAAGTGACTCTGGCCATGACCTGGAAGGGCAGCCGGAAGGAGTACCGGGTATTGGTGCTGGCACAGGGTGAGAATGTGGACGCAGTGACCATGGAGAAGCCTTCCATCTCCCCGGCAGGCGGAACGGAAACGGATCCCCTGGACATTTTCCAGAAGGTTACCTTAAGCCATCCTGCAGGGAATGAGGTCATCTATTACACTACGGACGGAAGCACGCCTACCCTGGAAAGCACTCCATATACGGGCCCGTTTTCTGTGGAGGGGCATACCCACCTGAAGGCAGCGGCCATCACGGAAGGGGGCAACCGCAGCGAAGTGGCCGACGCCTGGCTGTACGGAAGCAAGTGGGCGCCCACTGCGGTGGAATTCCGTCTGGAAGAGGAAAATACAGTCAATAACGCGAAGATTTCCTGGCCGGAATATCCCGGGGCGGATGCCTATGAAGTCTACCGGGGCGGTGTCCTCATCGGAAGCGTAAACGGCGACCTGATGGATGATTACGGACTGGCTCTGGACGAAACCTACACTTATACGGTGAAGGCGCTGGCAGAGGGCGTTGTGCTGGAAGAGGGGGAGACGAACCCGGTGAGTACCTTCACGGTCAATCCGGATGAGGTGGTTTCTTCTTATAATAACAGCCAGGGCGCGGATGAGACTTATATCACATCCGATACCCCTTCTTCCAGCGGCATAAAGATTGGGGATAAATATTATAGATACCGTTACGCACAGGTGCCCGAGGAGATCTGCGGCTATGGAAGCTACAGCTCTGATAACAAGGACGGTTACCGGGTGATGGGCATCTATGAGCGGGTGAGCGAGGACGGCATCAACTGGCCGGATGAAAGCGAGGACAGGCTGCTCTATCCTTACTTTGTGGATTTGCGCCTGGAGGGAGCGGGCTACACCCTTCATCCCGACGGGGAGACAGTCATCTTCTCTGGCCATGCGGAGGGGACTACCGGCTATGGGGCGGCGAAGCTGTTTCTGGCTTCCTTCAAACCGGGACGGACAGGCGGCAGTGTGGAGTCATATTGCGTGGAGGTGGCAGGGGGAAAATCGCCCCTGTGGCAAGCGCTCTGGAGCAGCAGGACACGGTTGCAGAGCCGGGGGAGAACCAGCTTGGCAGCTATTATGTGGGGCGTCCCCTGTCCTATGATTCCCATGATATGGTGCTATTTACAGAAGAGAAGGATGCCTATGTAATCAGCGCCGTAAACAATAACAGCAATACAGCAATCATCAAGCTAAATGACACCTGGACTGCCCCTGAGAAGCTGATGCAGATTGCTTTCAGGGGAAAGAGCCAGGAATCCCCAGCCATCATCAAGGGGGAGGACGGAAGATATTACTTTTTTGCTTCCACAGCCAACGGATGGCTTCCCAGCCAGGCCAGGTATGCCAGCACCACTGCTCTGGATCAGCCATGGTCGCCTCTGCGCCCCATCGCTAATTCCAGTTCCTATTCCAGCCAGGCCAACGGCATCTGGACACTGGAAGGAAGCAGCGGCAGAACCATGTACCGGGGGCATGGATATCACTGGGGCGGCCAGTTCGGAGACCGTCATTATGACCGGTTTTGGCCTACGGCAATCAATGAGGGCATTGCCACAGGTTCCTGGTTTAGCAGGATTGACTACCATCCTGTATATGGCGGCATTGCCGTGCAGTCCGGAAAATACCTGTCCCTTGGAAAAACGGCCATAGCGGAGGATGCTGATACACCCGGCATGGATGCAGGGATGGTTACGGACGGCGGTGAACTGCAGACTTCGCCGAAACTGGATGCGGTGGACAGGCTGCCCTATTCGGTGACGGTTGATCTGGAGGAGCCCTGTCGGCATTTAACGGCGTGAGCCTCTATGCCTCCAAGGATCTGCTGAACTGGGAATTTAAGAAGACTCTCCTGACCGCGGACTACAAGGATATCGCCCTGCTGCCCAACAAGGTCATGGAACGTCCTAAACTGCTTTATAATGAAAAGACGAAGAAATATGTCCTTTGGGTACACTGGGAAGGAAACGGCTACAGCGCAAGCCAGATTCTCGTTGCCACCAGCGATGCCGTGGACGGGGAGTATAAGGTAATCGGCCACTGGCGTCCGGGCGCACAGGAGGGATATAAGAACTGGGGCGTCTATCAGGACGGAACCCATTTCGACGAACCCAATGAGGACGGAAGCCTGCGGATGACAGGAGATGTGAGCGATACCAGCCTGTGGGGCTATACCTCCAGGGACATGACCGTATTCTCTGACGGGGAGAACGCATATTTGGCGGCTCTTGGACGGATTTTCAAACTGAATGAGGAGTTCACGGATGTGGATACCGCAGCCATGGAGCCTTACAGCATGCCTAAGGGACACAATGGATGGGAAGCTCCCGCCCTTGTGAAGATGGGAGAATACTATGTGCTCGTATGTTCCGGGCAGTCCGGATGGAGCCCTAACCAGTGCAGATATTATTTCACGAAAAACATTGAGGATCCCAACGGATGGCAGACCAACCCGGATCAGGCCAACGGCATGTTCTACATTGGAAACAATACGACATTCCACAGCCAGTCCACCAATATCATGGTGATTAACGGCACTCAGGGCAACAGCAACAGCTTTGTCTATATGGGAGACCACTGGCGCTCCAGCTCCCTGCGGGATTCCACATATCTGTGGGTGCCCATTGAAATCAGCACAGCCCAGGACGGCTCGCCCAGGCTGACCATGCGCAACTACACCGGATGGAAGCTGGACGTGGCTACAGGAAGCGTGGTAGTGCCGGAGTACGAGAAGGAGCCTGTATCCAGAGGAAAGAAGTTTACCTGCGACACGGCGGAGAACGGGGAGTATCCTCTGGCCAATGCGTCGGACGGCAATTATGATACGCATTTTATTCCGGATCCGGGCAGGGCGCCTTTCAGCATAACGGTTGACCTGGAGGATGTCTACAACCTGACCCGCTTTGACTTAAGCACCCGTATGGTGAACGGATCGGAAACTTATTATCAGTTTAACGTAGAAACCAGTATGGACGGCGTGACCTGGGAGAAGCAGATCGACCAGGAGAAGAATACGGATCAGGGCTTTAAGAGCGACGCCCTCACCGGACAGGCAAGGTATGTGCGCGTAAATATCACAGGCGAGTATAAGAAGAACGGTCAGGCCAACGTATTTATGGGCGTGTCCGAGGTGGAGGTATTTGGCTATCCTGTGAATGAAGAGACGGAAAACAGCGTGCGCATGGGTGACGTACAGAATGTGAAAAACGAGATCGGAGCGGAAGTGGTGATTCCGGTCTATGTGAACGGAATCGGTGTGGATAAATACCGTGCATTGAACGGTGTGATCCGGATCCCGGCAGGATTTGAATTTGTGGAAATGGAAGCTACGGAAAACCTGAAAGGGGGCAGCCTGAACAGTACCGATACGGTAGGGGAAGACGGTATCCTGCGCTTTGCTTACCTGAAGACAGATGCGGTATCGGGAGAGGCTACAACGATTTCCCAGAACAATGGGGATGACCCGGTGTTCAATCTGAAGCTGTCACTGAAGGAAACACTGGAGCCGGGCAGCAGGCATGAGGTCGTAATGGAAAACTTTACGGCAGTCAGCAGCAGCGAAGGCGAAGCAGGAGATCCCAACAGCTACGAGAATGCGTCGTTTGACGTCACAAAGGCTGCCGCGGGAATTACCGTTTCCACAGCTGTAAAGCCGGAGGAAATCACGGCACAGGCCACAGAACTGTATCAGGGCAGCGGCCTGGATCTGATTCCGGAGAACAAGAAGGCAGTCAGCGTGGTATTTACTAACGTGGCTGAAAATGCGGATATCCTGTTCGGCGAAGCGCAACTGTATTACAGCCCGGAGCGCAGCGAGAGAACCGGCCAGGTGGTGTATGTGGGGCTGGTGGACGCAGAGGTAGAGATATTTTCCATGAACGCGGACAGCACAGAGGCTGCGGAAGCCGTCTACACTATAAGCACAACGGGCAGACAGGAGATTCAGTTCGGTGAGACCAACGAAGACGGCATTGTCAATGCGGCGGACGCCCTGAATGTATTGAACGGATGGCTGCGCAACCGTGAGGTGACGGCAGATAAGGACATCCTTCGCATGAACGTAACGGCGGACGGCCAGATCGATACCAGCGATGTTCTGGGAATCGTGGATAATTTCGTCAACGGAAAAGGATTTGCCATAGTGAACCAGTGAAAGGAATTGCAGGTTCGTCAGGCATATTGATGCAGACGTATAGTAAACGACATTAGTTCCTGTTCTTGATTGTCTGGAAAACGTATATTCTACGATATCAGCGATATATCCAGGCACAGAAGGAAATGCCGTTTACTATAAGTCAGTGAAACGTCTGCGGAAGATGCCGGCGGCCTTGAGTATGACCGGGGGCAGGGGAAAGGCAGTGGTACGCTGTCCCTCTGCCCCTGTGCCATTCTTGACAATTATCCGCCCGGGCATTATCCTATGAGTAGGAAAGTGGATAACAGCCGGAACAGATAGAAAAATCGATTCCGGGGCCGGAAGGAAAAGTCAGATACGGAAAAGAGAAAGTGGGAGAGGAAAAGCATGAAGGGAAGAAAGCCGGGTATATGCGCGTTACTTCTGCTGACAGCGCTCCTGTCTGCCTGCAGCAGGAAGGAAGAGGCAGGTGAGCAGGCGGTAATAAGGGCAAGCCTGTTCTGCGATGTGGAATTCTGGGGATATCCTGCCTGGGAGGAAACGGAGGGAACCATAACGGGGGATATTACCCGCAGAACGGGAGTAGCCCTGGATGTGATGCAGCCTACCCAGGAGGCGGACACCCAGCTGCGCCTTCTGCTTCTGAATGATGAACTGCCGGAAATTATTTCGGTGACGGACAGCGTCACCATCAGCCAGCTGGTGAATTCCGGCAAGATGTGGAAGCTGGATGAGTTCCTGGAAACCTACAAGCCGGACTCCCATCTGCTGACAGATTTTCCGGAGGATACCAGGACGGAGCTGATCAGGCGGGACGGGGCATGGTATGCCTATCCTTCCCATATGAATTCGGAAGATGCCAGGAAGCACTGGAATGTCAGTCCTTACCAGGAAGAGGTGGTACGCTATAATGACAACAATGTAATCATGTGGAATTTGGCGCTTCTGGAACAGGCAGGGCTTCAGACAGATGCGCTTGGCACCTGGGAGGAAGTGCTGGGAGCCCTTGAAAAAGTAAAGGAACTGCAGCTTCAGGTGGGCGCAGAGTGGGTAGATGAGGAGGGGCATTATCGGGATATCCTGCTGCAGCCCCAGGCGAAGACGGCGCTGAGGTTCCTGAACATCGCCATGCGCGAGGGGTATGCCGAACCAGGGCAGCTGTTATTGGAAACGCGCCAGACACAGCAGCTGCTGTGCAGCGGGCGGGTTCTGTGCTTTATCGGGAACGCGGAAAATACCAAGGTAAACTTTGCGGACTGGGTTTCCACAGGAGTCATCCTGGCTCCGGACGGAAGCAGGCCTGTATTAGGGAAGAATACACGCGCCACCACGGGATGGATTTCTACCTTTATCTCCAAAAGCTGTAAGAATCCGGAAGCAGTGGCATCCTTTTTGGACTATATGACCAGCGGCGAGGGAATGGCACTTTGGAATTACGGATATGAAGACACGGATTACCGAGTGGGAGAAGATGGGAGCTTTTATAAAATGGATGTATCTGAGGAGCGCCGGAAAGAACTGGGAGCATGGTGGATGTTTTACAATACATCCTGGGCAAGAAGCGTCCAGGCTTTATCGGATGATATTCTTCAGGAAAATGAGATAGTGACGGCCTATGGGATGCATCCGCAGACCGTTTTGTATGACTCCTCTCTTTTGAATTTCCCGGCAGACCTGATACAAACGGGAAGTGCGGAGAGCAGGATTGAGAGGGGGATTGCATCCTGGAAGGACAGCCAGATTGTCAAGGTAGTGCTGGCGGACAGTGAGGAAAACTTTGAGCGGGAGTATGAAACATTAATTCAGGGGCTGTATGAAAAGGGCATCGAGCAGCTTGACAGGCGCAGGGATGAAGGATACCAGGCCAACTGCAGGGAGTATGGAAACTATATCCAGAAGGTGAACCGGGAGTGAGAGAATGAAAAAGTGGTCAAAAATGAGCCTGATTGGGCAGCTGAGCCTGTTTTCCATGGGGATATTGGCGTCCCTGGCAGCTGCATTCGTGATTACAAATATATATGTACGAAGCAGCAACAGGCAGAACATACTGAACATGAATGAGAAAATATTGTTTCAGATTCAGGGGAAATTGGAAGACTACAGCCGTAGGCTTAATCATATTGCAGCCGCCATGGCTTATTCTCCTACCACTAAGGCTTACTTCGGGCAGAGTGACCTTGAGCGGGTCATTTCGGCGAAGGATATAGAGACCGTATTTTCCAATATCATGCTGTTGGATGAGGATATTGCAGAGGTGTCTCTGTATGATGCGGAAATGAACCAGATTGCGGCAGCAGGGAGGGAGACGGAAGAGGCGGTTGCAGGGGGGCTGGTGAGCGGGTTTGCCTTCGGAAACGTGGGCAGACAGGAGGGAGTCGCTTATTTTACGGTGTCCTATCCTGTGTATGACCTGGAAAGCTGGGAGTATGGGAGACAGATTGGAATGGTATCATTAGTGATGAAGACGGACGGGGTGCAGGGATTCCTGGCGGATTCCGGCGCCACGGAACATACGGAATTGTATCTGCTGGACAGCGGAGGTACGGTGGCCGCTTCCTCGGGAACCGGTTTTCAGCCAGGGGAGGACTGGAAGAGTGACGGGAAGCATCTGGTACAGGTACGGGAGACTGCCATAGAGGGATGGAGCGTAGTGAGCCAGATTCCGGAGCAGGAGCTGGACGGCGGGGCAGGCAGCAGGGGCCTTGTCATTGCGGCATACGGCATTGCGGTACTGCTGATCGGGATGCTGGTGTACTTCTTTTATGCCAATTTCATCAGACGTATTTATCAGATGGACCAGTTTATCCGGGATGTGGTCCATACGCCGGGGAAGCGGATGGAAGAGGGCCGCTCAGATGAGATAGGCAGGGTGATCGGCAGCCTGAACCGGATGCTGGACGAGCGGGAAAGGATGGATGCGGAGATACAGGATTCCCAAAAACGGATGTACGAAATAGAGCTTGCGGAGAAGCAGCTGCAGATACTGGCTTACCGGAATCAGATCAACCCGCATTTCCTGTACAATACTTTTGAGTGTATCCGGGGTATGGCGTTGTACCACAATATGGAGGAGATTGCGGAAATTACCATGGCGCTGTCGAAGGTATTCCGCTATGCCGTGAAGGAGGCAAACCTGGTGACGGTGAGGGATGAGATTGATTACATCAAGGAATACGCCACGATTATCGAGTATCGGTTTATGGGGAAGATTGAGGTGGATATTGATGCGGATGAGTCGCTGCTCCATTACAATGTCATCCGCCTGATGCTGCAGCCTGTGGTGGAAAATGCGGTTTTCCACGGGCTGGAGCAGAAGATGGGGGACGGAGAAGTCACGGTGACAGTCCGCAGGAAATGGGAGCATTGTACCAAGCCGCTACGCGGC
>DKVC01000140.1:82558-82712 GCA_002490995.1 Lachnospiraceae bacterium UBA7188 | reverse complement strand
ATGGGCGATACCCTTGTCCTTCATGACGGTCTGAATATCCGCAAAGTCCAGATTGATGATAGCCGGCCTGTTGATCAGGTCCGTGATACCCTGGACAGCCTGCTGCAGTACTTCATCCGCTTTTCTCAGTGCCTCCGGCATGGTGGTACGCCTG
>DKVC01000140.1:66353-82257 GCA_002490995.1 Lachnospiraceae bacterium UBA7188 | reverse complement strand
GTGGTACGCCTGTCCACAATCTCCAGAAGCTTATCATTGGGTATCACAATCAGCGTATCCACATGCTCTTTGATACGCTCAATCCCACCCAGGGCATTGGTCATGCGCGTCCTCGCTTCAAAGCGGAAAGGCTTCGTCACCACCCCTACCGTAAGGATACCCATGTCCTTCGCCAGCTTCGCCACCACTGGAGCCGCGCCGGTTCCCGTGCCGCCGCCCATGCCGCAGGTGACAAATACCATGTCCGCTCCTTTCAGGGCAGCGCCGATTTCCTCGGAACTCTCCTCGGCAGCTTTCTCCCCGATCTCCGGCTTCGCTCCCGCGCCAAGCCCCTTGGTCAGCTTCTCCCCGATCTGCAGCAGCGTAGGCGCCTTGCAGAGCTGCAGCGCCTGCTTGTCCGTATTCACACCGATGAATTCCACACCTTCAATCCGTTCGTCAATCATTCTATTCACAGCATTATTACCTGCACCGCCCACACCGACTACAATAATCCTGGCAGCAGATTCAGCATCGTTCGTCTTAATTTCAAGCAAGGGTACATCCTCCTTTTCCAACTTCACTCCAAATCACACCTACTATCATATAATTATTTCGTAATTTTCGCAACCATTTTCTGAAAAAAACTTTAAAAACTATCCGCCCGGCTTAAATGTATATTTTCCGCTGTCCTCATCATAAGCCTGCATCTGCAGAGTGCCGTTTTTTCCCTCCAGTTCAGGCAGGAAACCGGGCAGGAGCATCAGCTTGTCCTCAAGTGCGGAAGGCTCATTCCCCAGGGCAATTTTTGTATCGCCAAAGTAGAGCGTTATATCCCCCCCTGCGTTGAAATAGATCCTGTCCGGCGCCAGGCTGTATTTCTGCAGAAGGTTGGTGAGATCCAGAATACTGTTAAAAATTCCCTCATCCTCCACCGGAAGCTTTTCCCCCAGCACCATATGGTCGAACTGCAGCCCCATGATCTGCGGAACTCCCACTGTCCTCACGGCTGAGCTTTCCACCGCATATCCGTCTCTGTCAAAATAGATATAGGTATCCAGATATCTCACACAGCCTGTCAGTGCTTTCTCATACACAATAATCTTGATGGTATCCGGAGACAGAATATCCACATCCACCACGTCCACAAAGGGAATCCCCTCTATCCCCTTATCCTTATATTTCAGGGAAAGATAGAGGGAATTATCCCCTAATGCTCCGCTCATGACAATAGCCTTGATTTCATCCTCCGTATAATGGACATTGCCCTCCACATAGACGGTCTCAATGGTGTAAGTCTCCCTGATATAGATGCCCGCCCCCAGCGCCACCGTCAGAAGGAGCACAATGGCTACCGCCAGGCCGATCCCCTTTCTTTTGCCCTTAAACACTTGTCACACGCGCTCCTAACTCTCTGAAATCCCTGCAGATATTCTCATATCCGCGGTATATATAAGAACAGCCTCCCACCAGAGTCTCCTCTTCCGCCATCAGCCCGGCGATTACCAGGGCAGCGCCTCCCCTCAGTTCCCCCGCTTCCACCTTTGTCCCGTGCAGAGCTTCCACCCCCTGGACCGTCACACGGCCGCAGTCCGTCTGTTCGATATGGGCGCCCATTTTTTTCAGATCTCCCAGAATGCGAAAACGATTCTCGAAGATTGTCTCTTCTATGCTGGTACAGCCGCTGCCCTTTGTCTCCACAGCCAGTGCCATGGACTGCAGGTCTGTAGGAAATCCCGGATAAGGGGAAGTGACCAGCTTCACCGGCAGAGGCCTTTCAGGCGCCTGCACATAGATGCCTTCCCTGGAAATACATACACGTCCTCCCATTTCCTCCGCTGCCAGGAGAACCGCTTCCATCTCCTCAGCCGGCGCCTGTTCCAGGAATACGCTTCCGCCTGCACCGATGCAGCCCAGCAGATAAGTGCCCGCCACAATCCTGTCCGCCTGCACCCTGAACTCTGTCCCGCACAGACGCCTGCCTCCGCGGATCACGATTTTACTGCTTCCGGCTCCTTCAATGCAGGCTCCGCAGCAGTTCAGATACCTGCATAATGTCAGAACCTCCGGTTCTCTGGCGGCGCCTTCCAGTATCGTCTCTCCCTCCGCCGCCACACCTGCCAGAATGATATTCTCGGTAGCCCCCACAGAAGGGAACGGCAAAACGATATAAGCGCCGTGAAGTCTCTCCGCCACAGCCTTAAGCTGTCCCTTTTCCTCGGAAAATGCCACGCCCATCTGCTTCAGGGCAGACAGGTGCAGATCGATGGGACGTTCTCCGATGACGCAGCCTCCCGGATGCTCCATATTCACCTCTCCGCACCTGCCCAGCAGCGCCCCCAGAAGACACAGCGAGGAACGCATGCCTGTCACGGCCTCCCGGGGCATCACACCCTTCCTCACATTGGAGGAATCCACAAAAATCCCCCTCTCCTGCCAGTATACGATACAGCCCAGGCTTTTCAGCAGGCTCACCATGGAATGTACATCCGCTATCCGGGGACAGTTCCGGATAAAAGAACCCTCCCCGGTAAGCAACGTAGCCGCCAGGACAGGCAGCGAAGCGTTTTTTGACCCCTGTATGCGAACTTTTCCCTGAAGCGCAATTCCTCCCTGAATACGAATAGAATCCATAAAAGCATCATCCGGCTTTCTTTTCATTAAACTATTCTATCCTATGAGAGTACTGGCGCTTCCGTACCTTGTCCCATCCATTTGGGGGTTGTTCGGAGCTGATTTCTGCCGGTCCTGTTTACAGTTCCTTCAGCTGAATTCTCCGGGCCACACTCAGGACCAGCCCTATTTCTATCAGGAGGAACATCACCGACGAACCTCCGTAGCTGATAAAAGGAAGAGAAATACCGGTATTGGGAATGGTTGCGGTCACAACGGCTATATTGAGAACTGCCTGGACAGCGATATGTCCCATGACACCTACCACCAGCATCGCCCCGAACAGGTCCGTGGCATTGTTTGCAATCACCATCATCCTCCACAGCAGCATGACGAACATCAGAATGACGGCAACGGCTCCAAACAGGCCCAGCTCCTCGCAGATAATGGAAAAAATCATATCGTTCTGTGCCTCGGGAAGAAAGCTGAGCTTCTGCATGCTCTGCCCCAGGCCCTTGCCCCAGATTCCGCCGCTTCCGATGGCATACAGGCCCTGCAGCGTCTGGAAACCGGTATCGGAAGGGTCGCTCTCAGGGTCCAGCCAGGAACGGATGCGGTTGCCGCGGAATTTCAGGATATCGCTTCCCGATGCCACCAGATAGATGAGCACCGATGCCGCCGCAATGACAAGCAGGGCCATGATGACGAATTTCTTGTAGTCAGGGCTGGCTACGAATACCATGATTACGGCAATCCCCATGATAATAAGCGCCGAGCTCATATTCTGCGTAATGAGATATACTTCGGCAGCCAGGGGCAGCGGGAAGAACATCATCACGCAGAATCCCTTAAGACTGCGGATTCCCCTCCCCATTTTACACACCAGAACCGCCAGGAACAGAATGATGGCAACCTTTGCCACCTCCGCCGGCTGCAGGTTAAACCCTATGCCGGGAATCCTGATCCAGCGTCTGGCTCCGTGGGATTCCACCCCCAGAGGCGTCTTGACCACAGGGACCAGGGCAGCTGCCACAATGTATCCGAGCAGCGCAAACCGCTCCCAGAAATGGTAAGGAATATTGGCCACAATGATCATCAGGACCAGCCCTATGACGACGGCCGCCAGCTGTCTCTTCAGATAATGCGCCGTGTCTTTGTATTCCTCAAACGCGCTGTAGGAGCTGGCGGAATAGATCATCACCAGCCCGAATCCCAGAAGAAACAGCACAATAAACAGAAGGCTGTAATCAAAAAAATATTCGGATTGTTCTTTTTTCTTTCGCTTTGCCATTCCCGTTCTCTGTGCCGCCATATCTTCCCCCTGCTTTCATCCCCGCTTTTTCATCAGGCATTTCCAATTCCTTACAGTCCGTTGACATATTCCTTGAACATCTGTCCCCTCACCTCGTAATTGGGAAACATCCCCCAGCTGGCGCATGCAGGAGACAACAGCACCGCATCGCCGCTTTCCGCAAGCTCCGTGCTAAGCTTCAGGCATTCCTCAAAGGTATCTGCAAAACGAATCCGGCTGATTCCATGCTTTCTCGCACATTCCGCGATTTTTTCCCTGGTCTGGCCGATGAGCACCAGCCATTTCACTTTACCTTCAAAGCTCTCAATCCATGCATCGTATTCTCCGCCCTTGTCATATCCTCCGCCGATGAGTACCGTGGGCTTACACATGGCCCGGATTCCCTGGATAGCTGCGTCCGGATTGGTTCCCTTGGAATCGTTATAGTAATCCACTCCTCCTTTGGAAGCTACAAATTCAATCCTGTGTTCCACTGCCCGGAAGGTTTTGATCACTTTCAGGATGGTTTCCATGGGGACATCCATCCCCTGAGCAATGGCAATGGCTGCCATCACGTTTTCCACATTGCACATGCCCACCAGATTCATATCTCTGTGAATGTCCAGCAGCTCCTTCTCCTGTCCGCCCGCAACCTTCACCACTACTTTGTCGCCTTTCAGGTAATAGCCCTCGTCCAATGCTTCCGACGAGGAGAACAGGACAACTCTGGCAGGGCATCTTTCCGCAAAGCTTCTTGTGTATGCATTGTCGTAATTCAGCACACAGATGTCTTCTTTGTCCTGATTCACCGCAATATTTTCCTTCGCCGCCACATAGGCTTCCATGGTATGATGGCGGTTTAAGTGATCCGGGGTGATATTCAGGATGGCTGAAACTGCCGGATGGAAAGCGGAAATGGTCTCCAGCTGAAAGGAGCTGATCTCTCCCACCGTAACCGTATCTTCCGATGTCTTCAGGCATTCGGAGGTGTAGGGATTGCCGATATTGCCCACCACGAATGCTTTATCCTCACCCAGATGCGCTTTCATGATCTCGCCCACCAGCGTGGTGGTAGTGGTCTTGCCGTTAGTACCGGTGATGGCAGCCACCCTTCCCCTCTCCTGCAGAAATCCCAGTTCAATCTCCCCTATGATCGCAGCTCCCCGCTCTCTCAGGGCATTTACTAACGGAATATCCACAGGTACCCCCGGACTTAAGACCACCGTCTCAGTCTCCTCCAGTATCTGCACGGGCAGTTCTCCTGCGATACAGACAGCTCTGCTCCCCTCCGGAAGACGCTCCCGCAGCTCCCCGGCTGTCAGCTTCTCATTGCTGTCGTACAGTACCACTTCCGCACCCATGTGCTCTAAAAGCCCCACGGAACCGATTCCGCTTATACCGGAGCCGATTACCAGGCATTTCTCTCCTGCTTTCATATTACCCTTTTCCTTTCATATTCCAGTTCCGCATGTGCAGATTCAGCACACCTGACCCAGGATCCATTTCCGTATGCACAGATTCGGCACACTTTACCTGAGATTCGCTTCCGCCCGCCTAGAGATTGCGTCCGTAACCGAATCTGTGCGCTGAATCCGTGCTTACTGATTCCAGTTCCGTAAATGCGGATTCGGCACTCTTAGACCAAGATCCGGTTCCGCCCGTTGAAATGATGCGTCGCTCTTCCTTTTCTCCTTCACCCCAGCGCCCTGAAGGCCAGCAGGCACATCAGTGCGGTTATGATGGTGAAAAGCGCCGTAATCCTGGTTTCCGACCATCCGCTGAGTTCAAAGTGATGATGGAGCGGTGCCATTTTCAGAATCCGTCTGCCGCCGCTGAGTTTGAAGTAACCTACCTGCAAAATGACGGAACATACTTCTATCAGGTATATTACGCCCACAATCGCTATGTACAGCGGCATCTGCATCACATAGGCGCATCCCGCCACAAAACCGCCCAGGGCCAGGGACCCCGTATCTCCCATAAACACCTCTGCCGGATGTACGTTAAAAAGTAAAAATCCCATCAGTGCGCCGGCTACCGCACAGGTCAGAGGCTCTATTCCCGCCGCGGTACCGATAGAAACCACGGAGAAGAATACCGCCACCATCAATGTAACGCTTCCTGCCAGTCCGTCCAGCCCGTCTGTAAAATTCGTCCCGTTTGCCGTTCCGAGGACAATAAAAAACAGAATCGGGATATTCCATATTCCAAAATCCAGATACTTTCCGGGCATCCAGGGAATCTTCATGGCCAGGCTGACATCTGTACAGCGGACCAGATACCAGGCAAATATCCCCGTGACAGCCAGCTGCCCGAAAAGCTTCTGCCAGGGTGAGAGTCCCATGGAACGCCTGCATACTACTTTTATGTAATCATCCATCAACCCCACCAGCCCGAAACCAACGGTAAGAATAAGAACCGGCGCTATCCTGGGGTAATCTTCCATAAATGCCACGGATGTGGCCAATACACTTGCCAGAATCAGAATTCCGCCCATGGTGGGGGTCCCCGACTTTTTCAGATGAGCAGCCGGGCCGTCGTCCCTGACAGTCTGGCCGCATTTCACCTTCCGCAAAAAGGGGATCAGGATCGGTCCGGCAAGCGCGCTGATGCAGAAAGAGAGCATGACTGCCGTTATGCTGATTTTACTCATCACCCATTCCTTTCTATTTTAGTTCCGTAAGTACAGCTACATAAATAATTATTCATGGTATTCCGCAATCCCAAGATAGGGCAGGATGTTCTCGTACAGCTGCCGGACAATGGGTGCCGCCACCTGCCCGCCATAGTATACTCCCTGAGGATTATTTATGATGGCCAGGGCAATGACCTGGGGATCATCCGCCGGCGCAAAGCCCACAAAGGACGCAATATAACGCCCGCTTCCTCTGGGCAGGGTCTGGCTGGTAGCCGTCTTGCCTCCCACCCGGAAGCCCTCCACCTTACCGTTGGAGCCGCTGCCCTCCTTCACCACCATCTCCAGGATTCCCCGCATGGTAGCGCTGACCTCCTCGGACACGATTCCCTCTGTCACCGGATATTCAAAACTCTCCACCACATTGCCCTCTGCATCCTTCGTACACACTCCGAAATGCGGCGTTATCCGCTTTCCCCCGTTTATTATGGAAGAAACCGTGGTCAGAAGCTGAATGGGCGTAATCTGGAAAGACTGCCCGAAAGACACCGTTGCCAGCTCCACATTTCCCATATCCTCTTTCCGGTGCATGATGGTTCCTGCCTCGCCAGGCAGGTCAATGCCTGTTTTCTTCTTCAGTCCGAACTGCTCAAAATAACTGTAGTAACTGTCAATCCCCAGTCTCAGCCCCACTGTAATCAAAGCCGGATTGCAGGAATTCATCATGGTATGCGTAAAATCCTGACTGCCATGCCCCGCTGTCTTATGGCAGCGTATCCTTCTGTCATCCACAATGATGAACCCCGGACAGCTGAATGTACTCTCCGGTGTCACCACCCCCGCCGAGAGACCGGCAGCCGCCGTTATAATCTTAAAAGTAGAACCCGGTTCGTATGTATCGTTTATGCATCCGTTTCGCCAGATGCCGTTCAGCAGATTCTGCTGTTCCTCCTGGGTGAGATTCTCCGCTGTCCCCTCCGGCAGTTCAAAGGGCTGGTTTAAATTAAATTCCGGCACATTGGCCATGGCAAGGATTGCACCACTTTTGGGATTCATCACCAGAATGGAGACACTGTCCGCCTGCTTGGTCGCAAGAGCCTGGTTTGCCAGCTGTGTGGCATAGGACTGGATGTTCAGGTCCATGCTGATACACAGATCCAGACCTGCCACCGGCTCAATCCGCCGCTCTCCGGCCGATTCCACCTCAATGCCTCTCGCGTCCGTCACTGTCAGGATTTTCCCCAGCTCCCCTTCCATATATTTATCATATGCAACCTCCAGCCCGATAATGCCCTGATTGTCGCCTCCGGTGAAGCCCAACACCTTGCTGCCCAGTTCGTCATAGGGATAATAGCGTTTGTAATCCTCATCCACCTTCACCCCCGCCAGGTCGTATTCCCTTATTCGGTCCCCTGTCTCCTTATCCACATTGCTCTTGATGCGCTCCATGGAGGAATACTTCTCCACTCTTTTCCGTACATATTCGTCCGTAAGCTCCAGTTCTCTGCTGAGAACCTGAATTACCTCCTCCCGGTCCTCTATCTGGTTGTAAATAACGGATACGGTACAGACCGTTTTGTTGTCCGCCAGGACTTTGCCGTTGCAGTCCAGAATGCGTCCCCTGGCTGCCTTGATGCTGCGCTCCCGCTCATGCAGGTCGGTAGCCATGGCTGCATAGTGATCCGCCTGCCAGACACATAAGTATACCAGACGCCCAAACAGAAATGCAAATATGCCGGTAAAAATCAGGAAACTGACCAGCATTTTCTTCCTGTGGATTATTTTATTGCTGTCCGAAAGCATTCATCCCTCATACAACAGGTATTGATATACTTTATTCCCGAATCTGCCGGGATATGAATCTCAGGATCCAAAAATAAAAATATCACTCCGCTGTCCGGCTTCAAAGGTTTCGCCGGTTCCTAACCCGTAAGATTCGGGTTCACAGGGATGTCTGGGTTCGGCACCGATTCCCCGCCTTCAATGGGAATTCCTGTCTGCGCATCATAAAACCTGTTGTCCGGCCCCACACGGTAACCGGTCTCAGGGTCTATTGGGTAATCCATCCAGGGCGCGTTCTGTACGTCTCCCGTCCCTTCTCCGCCCTCTCCTCCTGCTCCGTTTCCGCCACCTTCTCCGCCTTCTCCTCCTGCTCCGTTTCCGCTGCCTTCTCCGCCTTCCGGACTGCTGCCTCCCGGCTCACCGCCTTCCGGATTTTCCGGGTCGGTTCCCGCAGGTGTCTGAGTGTACTGGCTGGTAATCTCCAGCTGCAGCGCATCCAGCTCCGCCTGCTCAGCCTCCGAAACCGGCTCCGTCATGAAGATATTCAGGTATGGCAGCGCTTCCATCAGGATACTGCGCGCCAGGACCGTAGCCACTCTGGCATTGTCCTGCTTCTCTGCATTCAGCCTGTCCACCACTACATAGATGGCTATCTCAGGATCATCTGCCGGGACACAGCCGATAAAAGATACTACATACTCGTTTTCAGAACGTTTGTTTGTCATCGGATCAATGGTCTCTGCGGTACCTGTTTTTCCGCCCAGTTTATAGCCGGGGGGCTTTGCCGATGTTCCCGTGCCGTAATCTACCACAGCCTGGCAGTACTGCCTGATCAGCGCCGATGTAGATTCCGAAATGGTCTGCTTCAGCACCCGGGGTTCGATATTCTTCACCGTGGCGCCGCTGGCATTGGTAATTTTGTCCACCATATGAGGCTCATAGTAATAGCCGCCGTTCACCAGCGAACAGAAGCCTGTGATTATCTCAATCATGGTCACATTAAAGTTCTGGCCGAAACTGTTGGTCGCCAGATCAGTGGGTCCCATATCCTCCGGCTTGTAAATCAGGCTGGCCGTCCTTGCCTCCCCCGCCAGGTCGATATTGGTCCTTAAGCCGAAATTAAATATATTCTGAAATTTACAGAAATATTCTTTTCCCATCATCTGCGCGATTTTCATCATGGTCACATTGCAGGATGTGGCTATGGCATTTTCCAGACTCATATGGCCCCGTGCATGGCATTTGATGGGATACCCTCCCACCTCCAGCACGCCGGTACACTCAAAGCTTGTATTCGGCGATACCACCCCCTGTTCCAGCGCCGCCGCCACTGTAAAAGGCTTTGCCGTAGAACCGGGTTCATAGGTATCCGTAATACAGAAATTCTTCCACAGATAATTCAGATTCAGGTATACGGGGTCATACTCTTTACTGTCATCGGCTTCCATGGCATCTATGACACTCTGGTCAATGATGGTATTGGTCTTCTTGATCTCGTAATATCCATTGGCATTGGTCACCTGTTCTACCATTCTGGATCCGAACATGGCCTGGGGATTGCGGGGATCATTCAAATCGTATGTGGGGTAACTGGCCATGGCAAGGATTTCGCCTGCATTGGCCTTCATGATAATACAACCCACATTCTCCGCTCCATTCCCTGTGCGGGCCTTATTCTGATATTCTTCATTGAATTTTTTCAGATATTTTTCCACAATCATCTGAAGATTGGCATCAATGGTGGAGTGAATGTCGTATCCGTCCACCGCAGATTTTACCGTGCGCTCCATCGCCAGATCATCGTTCAGATAACCGTATTCCCTGCCGTTAACCCCGTTTAAAATATCATTGTAATATTCTTCCAGCCCATAGCTTCCCTGGCCGTCCGTAGTGGTAAAGCCTATGGCATCCGCTGCCAGTGATCCATAGGGATATATCCGCTTGTATTCCTCTTCAAACCAGACACCTTTTATGTTGGAATCCTCCTCCGCCTGGGCTTCCTGGAATCCGCTGATCTGATCATAAGTCAGCTGCTTCAGCGGTACATACCAGGAAGAAGTAGGATTCGTATTTACGTACTCGCGGATTTCAGTCATATCCAGGTCAAAATACTCTCCCAGGGCCTGCAGCGTAGGTTCCAGGTATTTCATCTCATCCTTCACTTTGGATGTCATCACTTTGGCATCAATGACCAGATTGTACACCTTCTCACTGGTAGCAAGCCTTGTCCCCCTGGCATCCAGGATATTGCCTCTGCGGTAAGGTATGACTGTGGACGTATATCCCTGCTGGGACAATACCTGCTTCTGATATTTATTCTCGTTTTTTCTGGTGATCCATACAAGACGCACACTCAGCCCCACAAATGCAAGCAGGACGAGTGCGTACAGCACCACCACCTTCTTCTGCATTTTGATGGAAAAACGGTTCTTATTCCCCGCCTTTTCTCTTCTGTTTTGCACTGTCCTGACAGCACCGGTTTTTTTGAATTGTCTTACGTTTCCCTTTTTCCCTGCTCTCACTCTGGCTCCTGTCAATTGTTTTCTGTCACCTGGCGCATATAGTCGCCGCTCTCGTTTTCATACTCTATGATCTGTCCCTCCTGGGCATAAACCATCCCCAGCTCCGTAATGGCGATCCTTTTGATTTCCTCCAGGTCAATGCTGCTTAAGATTCGATTGTATTCCTCGTCATTGGCTATCTTCATGCGGTTCAGCGTACTCTCACTGGTTGCCACGCTCTTTGTCAGGTTCGTGAGCTCCGCCTGAAGCTGAACATAGTTTACCAGGATTATGGCTGCAGCACACAACGCCGCAGCCAGGAACATGACATAGCCCGCATTCATATAGTGCGCCTTATCGCGGTTTTTTCTCACCTCATGATGGGGCTTTCTGGCAGGCGCTTCTTCCTGCTCCTCCCATACTCTCTCAGGCTCCAGCTTTCTTACCGTATTTCCATACACATAGGTGTCCGTCTCTCTCCGGCCTGTATATCTGTCCTCATCATAAGATACCCGTCTGCTGCTTTTTCTGTTTCGGCTCATATCCTGTCCCCACCTTCTTTTTCAGATTCAATCCCTCTTTCAAAAACTCTCAGTTTTGCACTTCTGGATCGCGCGTTTTCCTCAAGCTCCTTTTCCCCGGGAATTATGGGTTTTCCTGTCACAACTGTTCCTTTTGAAACCCTCCCGCACACGCATACCGGGAAATCCGGCGGGCAGATACAGGGTGCCTCATTTTTCTTAAATATTGTCTTTACGATACGATCCTCCAGGGAATGAAATGTGATGACACACAGCCTGCCTCCCGGCTTCAGCATGTCGATCATATCATCCAGGGAATTCTTCAGTACATCCAGTTCCCTGTTGCACTCAATGCGCAGCGCCTGATAAGTCCGCCTGGAGGGATGGCCGTCCCTGCACATTTTTGCCGGGATGGACGCCCTGATGATCTCGTTCAGCTCAAAAGTAGTTTCAATGGGCTTTTTCGCCCTTGCTTTCGCTATGTATTTTGCAATGTTTTTCGCAAATCGTTCTTCTCCGTAGTCGCGGATGATGCGGTACAGGTCGCTCTCGGAATACTGGTTTACGATAGTCCCCGCCGTCAATGTCTGCCTGCGGTCCATCCTCATATCCAGCGGCGCATCATGGCGGTAGGAAAAGCCTCTCTCCCAGTTGTCAAACTGCCAGGAAGATACCCCGAGGTCAAGCAGAATTCCGTCCACCTTCCCGGCGCCTTCTTCGGCCAGCCTGCTCTTCATATTACAGAAATTGTCCCTCAGAAACGTGACCTTCTCCACGAAAGGAGCAAGCCTGTCTTTCGCTGCCCGGATTGCGTCTTCGTCCTGGTCAATGCCGTAATAATGACCGCTCTCCAGCCTGCTGCACACCTGAAAGGCATGCCCGCCGCCGCCCAGCGTGCCGTCAGCATAGATACCGTTCGGCTTAATACGGAGCTGCTCTATCGTCTCCTCCAGAAGGACGGAGCAGTGCATGAACGATGCCTCATATTTTTCTTCCATTTTCCGCGTCCCCTCCTGTGTCTCCCGGCCGCCGGGCTTCCCTCTTCCTTCTCTTTTCACGTATTCCGCCAGACTTCTTCACCCTTTTGGAATAGTTGAAAAATGACCGCTGCAGCTTATTCAGCTGAAAACCTGTCCTTTTTCTTTCCGCGAACTTCAGACTGCTTTCTCTGCGGGAGTGCCTGGAAATCCGCTTTACGGATGCATATCAGGGTATCAGATCGTAAGCCCCATGTCTCCCGCGCCCTCGGATATCTCATCAATATCCACCTGGCTGTTCACCTCATTCCACTTCTCAAGGCTCCATACCTCGATGCGGCTTCCCATGCCGGACAGAACCACATCCTTCTCCAGACCGGCAAAGTCTCTTAAATCCTGGGGTACCAGGATACGCCCCTGCTTGTCCACTGTAACATACTGGGCGCCGGACAGGAAAAATCTCGCCAGCTGCCTGGCCTTCTTATTGACCAGCGGCAGTGCTGCCAGCTTTGCCTCGAATTCCTTCCACGTCTCATCGGCGTACACAAACAGGCAGCCATCCATTCCCTTGGAAACCACAAATTCGTCTCCCAGAATCTCCCTGTATTTGGAAGGAATGCTCAGCCTGCCTTTTGGGTCTATTGTATGATTGTATTTGCTCATAAACAAAAGCAATCACCGCCCATCAGATGTGGGTATGGGATTCCATCCCACTTTTTGGTCTTTTCTGCCACATACATCCCACTTACCAATTGATTTTAATATAGATTGGGAAATTTGACAAGCCGAAAGTTTGTGCGGTTTGAACGAAAAAAAGCACCCTGCTGAACGTTTACAGGGTGCTTTTTTCTAATATGTACAATATTTAGTATGTCTTTCTTTTATTTAGCTCTATATATAGTTGTGAAATTTGTCGAAAAATTTTTTACTCAGACAGAAAAATGCTTCATCCTGAAGCGCACTATAACATCCGCCGCCACAGAAAATACCACCATCAACAATGCCAGTACCTGTGAAACAGGAATTGCTGTACCGGGAAGAAACAGGGTATCTGTCCGAATTCCCTCGATGAAAAAGCGCCCCAGCCCATAACCGCCAAAGTAGAGCAGGCACATCTCCCCGTCAAATTTCTTATGCTTCCTGAAGGCAAGCAGAGCCGCCAGCACCAGAAGATTCCACACGCTCTCATAGAGGAACGTGGGATGCACATTAATGTAATTCGCCCCCTCGGGAATATGAGAAGAAATATTCTCCGAAATATCCCTGGCACGGACCGCTTCCACAGGAAGCTGCATGGAAAAAAGACCGTCATAGTATTCTCCGAATACCTCACGGTTCATGAAATTCCCCCAGCGCCCGATGGCCTGTCCCAGAATCAGCCCGGGCATACAGGTATCTCCCATCAGCAGGGGATTGCGCTTTTTGAGCCTGCAGTAGACAAACAGGGTAATAAAAGCCGCAATGACACCGCCGTAAATCGCCAAGCCTCCGTTTCTCAGCTTGAAAATGCCCAGCAGGTCATCCTTATAATAATCCCAGGAAAACACCACATAGTAAATTCGGGCTCCGACAATGGCAAAGAGAACCGCGTAGATGGCAAAATCCCAGTACTCATCAGGATTCTGGCCGGT
The DNA here is from genome assembly GCA_002490995.1 of Lachnospiraceae bacterium UBA7188. Taxonomy (GTDB): domain Bacteria; phylum Bacillota; class Clostridia; order Lachnospirales; family Lachnospiraceae; genus Acetatifactor. The sequence goes on along the minus strand of DKVC01000140.1, from coordinate 68,327 downwards.
TACCTTCGCCACATGCGCTGCCATCAAAATCCCCGCCAGCACACCCATGCCGATCAGCAGACCGTAAAAAGCAATGTCAAATCCAAATATACTGAAGGTTCTGGGGACATTCTTCAGATAGATTCCCAGGTTCGGAAATGCAATATCACCAGCATTCATAGATTCTTCCTTTCAGGCTTTGTTGTTGGCTACAGGAATTGCTGCCGTCATACATTAAAGCGGAACAGTATCACATCGCCGTCCCGGACAACATAGTCCTTGCCCTCAATGCCCACAAGCCCCTTCTCACGGGCTGCGGCTAGAGATCCCTGCTCCAGCAGATCTCTGTAATTAACCACTTCCGCCTTAATAAAGCCTCTCTCAAAATCAGAATGTATTTTGCCTGCTGCCTGAGGAGCCTTTGTCCCGATTTTAATCGTCCAGGCTCTGGTCTCATCCTCCCCTGCCGTCAGGAAACTCATCAGCCCCAGAATATGGTAGCTTGCCTTCACCAGCTTCTCTAGGCCCGATTCCGCAAGTCCCAGATCCTCCAGAAACATTGCCTTTTCATCCTCATCCAGCTCGGATATCTCCTGCTCAATCTGTGCACAGATGACAAATACCTCGCTGTGCTCCGCCTCCGCAAAGCTTCGCACTTCCGCCACCTGGGAATTGGAGGTGCCGTCGTCCGCCAGATCATCCTCCCCCACATTGGCGGCATAAATGACAGGCTTATAAGTCAGCAGATTATACTCACGCAGCAGTGTAAGCTCGTCCTCGTCTGTGACTTCCATTGTCTTGGCCGGCTTCCCGGCTTCCAGATGAGCCTTGATCCGCTCCAGCAGGGCAAGTTCCTTCGCGCATGTCTTGTCTATTCTGGCTGTCTTCGCCACCTTGGATATCCTTCTCTCCAGCACTTCCAGATCGGAGAAGATCAGCTCCAGGTTAATGGTTTCTATATCGCGGAGCGGATTTACACTGCCGTCCACATGGACTACATTAGAGTCTTCAAAGCATCTGACCACATGGACAATGGCATCCACTTCCCGGATATTGCTCAGGAACTGATTCCCCAGCCCTTCCCCTTTGGATGCCCCTTTTACCAGGCCTGCAATGTCTACAAATTCGATGACGGCAGGTGTCACTTTTTTCGACTGGTACATATCTCCCAACAGCTTCAGCCTCTCGTCCGGCACGGTTACAATCCCTATGTTGGGATCAATGGTGCAGAACGGATAATTGGCAGATTCTGCTCCTGCTTTTGTCAGCGAATTAAATAATGTGCTCTTTCCCACATTCGGTAATCCGACAATGCCTAATTTCATTTTTCGTCTTTTCCTGTCCAGAAATCCTTATATTTAAAGGTTTTCTGCCTTTCTCTATATTTTTACTACAAAATTTACTACACATCTTTCAAGGCTTTTTCAATTCTTTCAACCTCTCATCCTCAGTCACATGAACATAAAAGTTCATCGTAATGCCTGACATTGAAGTGACCCAGATACAGTCTAACATTATACCATATCATCTATCTTTTTGAAACAATAAAATTCAATTTCTTTTAATCCAACGCACTTTGATAATTGAATAGACTTTATATCCTGAATGTGGTATACTCATTACACGGGAGGTACAGGCGTATGACAGACAGTGAAAAATTGGATTTGATATTAGCAGAAATGCAAGACTTAAAGCAACGCACGACGAATATTGAAACGAGTGTAACAGACATCAAACTGACTCTTGAAAATGAAATCAGAACTAATATTATGAGAGTCGCTGAAGGACATCTTGATTTATCAAGACAATTTGAAACAACAGTAAAGCTTGATAATGAAAAAGAAATGCTTGCAATTCGTGTATCTATGTTGGAAACGGAAATGAGAAGAATTAGACAGCAACTTAACCAGATTGCCGTATAACTACATAACTGAATAAGCATAACCACATAAAGGATGCAGTGTCCAGTCAATTATACTGCAGACCGCCAGGATT